>NZ_JBNPXS010000006.1:0-101703 GCF_050433185.1 Desulfitispora alkaliphila | reverse complement strand
ATGCAATTAACTTAATGAACCGCCAAGTACCGAACGGTATGCTTGGTGGTGTGAGAGGACGGTAGATAAAATAATTATCTACCTCCTACTCGATAGAGAGTTATTTTGTTAAATAACCCTTAAAATCATCTAACTTTTTTTGATTTAAGAATTCACTAAACTCTCTATTCATTCTTTTGTTCATATTCTCTAAGATGCATGTCTTAAAAGCGCATTCCTTTAAATGGGGACAGTCATCATCTACAAGGGGGCCTTCGATTGCCTCATATACATCTAGTAAGGAAATATCTTTAGCCGCTTTTGCAAGGACAAATCCCCCTTTGGGGCCTCGAACTGAGCGAACCAATCCCGCTTTCACTAAACGCTGTAAGGTTTTAGATAAATGTGCTTCCGAAGCACCTGTAGCCTCAGCAATAGTCCTGGCATTGATCCTTTCAGCTTCTCCCTTTGCAGCTATGAATACCATACTGTGTAATGCTATGCTCACCATCTCTGAAATCTTTACGACCCCTGCCATCACAACCATCTCCTGAATTAGCTAAAGTTTAAATTACCGAGTTAATTTTACCACATCTTCTTCTACATTGCTAATCCCAGATATATTAAATTTATCTACTAATACTTTAGCCACATTAGGTGAAAGGAATCCTGGAAGTGTTGGTCCCAAGTGAATATTTTTAACACCTAAAGATAGAAGAGCCAAAAGCACTGCAACTGCCTTTTGTTCATACCAGGCAATGTTATAAGAGATTGGTAATTCATTAACATCCTCTAACTCAAAAGCCTCTTTTAGCTTAAGAGCAATAACAGCTAGGGAATAGGAGTCATTACATTGCCCCGCATCTAACACTCTAGGGATTCCACCAATATCACCTAAGTCCAGCTTATTGTAGCGGTACTTAGCACATCCCGCTGTCAAAATCACTGTATCCTCAGGCAATTCCTGTGCAAAATCAGTATAGTACTGACGGCTCTTCATGCGTCCATCACAGCCTGCCATAACTACAAACTTCTTAATAGCCCCAGACTTCACAGCCTCAATCACCTTATCTGCTACGCTTAGAACCGTACTGTGAGCAAACCCTCCTACAATCTCTCCAGTTTCTAATTCTTCAGGTGCATCGCACTGTTTTGCCTGTGCTATAATTTCACTGAAGTCCTTCTTCCCATCTGAGCCTGCATCAATATGCTTAACACCTGGGTATTTTACAACACTAGTGGTATAAATTCTGTCTTTATAGCTTTCCTTCACAGGGATAATACAATTTGTAGTCATAAGAATAGGCCCGTTGAACTTAGCAAATTCTTCGTTTTGCTTCCACCAAGCGTTCCCGTAGTTACCCACAAAGTGCTCATACTTTTTAAAGGCTGGATAATAGTGCGCAGGTAACATTTCACTGTGTGTATATACGTCTACACCTGTATCCTTGGTTTGCTCTAATAATTGCTCCATATCCTTTAAGTCGTGACCACTTATCAGAATTCCTGGTCTTTGACCTACGCCTATGTTTACCTTAGTAATTTCAGGCGTACCATAGGTAGTTGTATTTGCTTTATCTAGCAAGGCCATAGTTTTGACAGCTATTTCACCGCACTCTAATACTAATCCTGTCAGTTCATCTCCTGAAAGAGAATCGTCTAAAGTGGCTGCTAGTCCCTTTTGCATAAATTCAAAAACCTCTTCATCTCTGTATCCTAGCACATAGGCATGTTTTGCGTAAGCAGCAACACCCTTAATTCCGTATGTAAGCATTTCCCTAAGTGATCGTACGTCTTCATTTTCAGTGACAAGAATACCCACTTGAGCTGCTTTTTCTTCTAGCTCTGACTCTGTCTCTCCTTGCCACAGAGCCGCATCATGCCTAATGTCTGCCACACTTATACTTTCATCTTGAAGTTTCTGCTTCAACTGATCTCTAAGCTCTAAGCCCACTTTAATTTGGGATAATATGCTAGCTCGATCAAAATTAACGTTAGTAATGGTGACAAAAAGACTTTCAGTAATAAATTCATTTGCTTTTGCATCAATAATCCCATTTTCTTTAGCCTTAACAGAGTATAGGGAAATTCCCTTTGTCACATAAACCAAAAGGTCCTGCAGTCGAGCTACGTCATCTGGCTTACCACATACCCCTTTAACAGTACAGCCTGTGCCTTTAGCAGTTTCTTGACATTGAAAACAAAACATACTCATAATTTATACCCCCTTAGTTAGTGTTAACCACATTTTAGTATTGTGGTATCCGAATGTCAATATATTTTACCAAAATATTCCCTTTTGTTTTAATTTATCTAAATAACTTAATTCATATAGCATACTGAGGGATAATAAAAAGAACACTCCCTCAAATTATCGAGAGAATGCTCTTATTTTTTCGTGTCACTTTAATCTATCAATGGAGGTACAAGATCAAAATAAAGAATAATAAAACAAACTATCGCTAGAAAAATCGCTCCTCTAAGCCACATTCTAAAAAGTCTTTTTGCGTCTATTCCTTCAAATATATCAGGCTCTTCTTGCTCCTTCTTCTCCTCTGTCGCATCAGTTTCTAGCTTACCTTTATTTTCGGACATAGTATAGCCCCCATTAAAATTTATTTTCACATATTAATATATCAGACCAAATTCATTATTTCAATATAAATATTTAGAACACAAACTTTTCACATTTTCCTCAGCTTGATTCAAATTGTAATATTCTATTAATATTTAAGTAATATCTGTGTAAGTATTTATTGTTAAAATTACCATATAGGTTAATACGGGCATGTGAAAGGAGTGAAGTTAGTGGAGAAACTAAAACAACAACTTAAAAGCGCCAACAAGTGGTTTCTGGCAACGGTAGCTTTAGCAGCTCTGATAGTTCTGTATGTGGGGACAGGATTTGCCATGAAAGCCACAGATGAAGCTGCATTTTGCGGAAGCTGTCACGTAATGAATGAAGCCGTCCGAACTTATGAACAATCTGTGCATGCTAGCATTTCTTGTAATGACTGTCATGCACCACATGACACCATACCTAAGATGGCCTTCAAAGCAAAAGCTGGTGCAAAGGACATTTATAAAAACACTACAGGAAATGTACCTGATGTAATTCACGCTACAAATGAGACTCGGGATATTGTAAATGATAATTGCCTCAATTGTCATGAAATGACAAACAAAAATGTGGCTATGGACTCCAAAGATTACTGCGTAGACTGTCACAGACATGTTCCCCACTTTAATAAAAATCCGATTGGAGAAAGGAAGGTAGCCGGTGAATAAGTTAAAATTGTTTTTCTCAGTAGCTATTATTTCTGTGTTAATGGCTTTTGTTTTTGTTGGGTGTGGGACTACTCCTGATACTTCAACACCTGTTTACGATACAGGCTTAGATGCAGATGAAGTCCGAAATTCTGAATTTGGCAAGGTTTTTCCCCTCCACTACGCAAGTTATTTAAACAACAATGATGACACCCAGATGACCGAATATGGTGGCTCTGTCCCTCACGACAAGCATGACGGAATAAATCCACTACCCCAGGGCTATAAGTATGCACAACCCTACTTGAAAAACCTATGGTTAGGTTATCCCTTTAGCTACGAGTACAAGCGTGCCCGGGGACACACTTACGCACTAGAAGATATATTTCATATCGACCGCATCGATAATTACAGTGAAAGCGCAGGTCTTCCCTCATCATGTTACAACTGTAAATCCAATAAAGTTCCAGGACTTTTGGAGGACTACGGGGATGAATTTTGGTCACAAGAATTTAATGATTTCAGAGAACTACATGACATAGAGGATCACGCCATCGGCTGTAATCTTTGTCATGATGCAGAAACAATGGAACTAGTAATTACTAGCGAGCCTTTAGATGAAGCCTTGCAACGACTGGATATTGACTGGAGAGAAGCTTCTAAAAATGAAATGCGTTCCTATGTTTGTGCCCAATGCCATGTAGAGTATTACTTCCAGTCAGGAGATGTAGGAGTAGCAGCAAAAGTAACATTCCCATGGGATGAAGGCTTCGGCCCAGAAGACATGTATAAATACAAGAGCGAAGGCTCAGAGGAAAAAGGCTTTGAAGGCGCATTTGCCGACTGGGTTCATCCAGTATCGGACACTCCAATGCTAAAAGTGCAACACCCTGAATTCGAAACTTGGATTGACGGTCCTCATGGTGCCGCAGGCGTATCTTGCGCAGACTGTCATATGCCCTATATCAGAGTAGACGGAAAGAAGAAAATTTCTTCTCATCAGTGGACATCACCACTGAAGACAATTGAGCAATCATGTCGCACTTGTCACGCAGACAAAGACGCTCAGTATTTAAAAGATCGAGTAGTTTATACTCAGGAAAAAACATGGGAACAGCTACTTATTGCTCAAGAAATATCTGTGAAGGCACATGAAGCAATAAGGTTAGCTTCCGAATTCGAAGGCGAAAAGCGAGCTAACTATGACGAACTGATGGAAGAGGCCCGGGAACTGACTCGCAAGGGACAATGGTTCTGGGATTATGTATCTGCGGAAAACAGTGTAGGCTTCCACAACCCGCAAAAAGCATTAGATACATTAGCTAAGTCCCAGCAATTTAGTCAAAAAGCAGTAGATCTTGCTAAAAAAGCAACTAATTATGCTATTGCTCCTGATTTAGAAGGGGATATTAAAGAAATTGTTCCCCCTATCATGGAACACAGCCGCAAGCTACAGCAAAGTAAAGAGCATTTAGAATCTCATAAATGGTTCCAATACTTGCCCCTACTACCAGAGGCAGATCCAATTTGGGATCTTAATGAAAGAATTGACGGAAATTAAAAGCTTCTCCCTTAATAAAAATGACCCGCATAAATGTTGCGGGCCATTTTTTTCTGCAGGAAAACACCCGCTCTGTATATAATATATAACTTAAGAAATACTGGAGGTGTTGTAGCAATGACTGGATTACTTATTAGATGGGGAATTAATGCACTTTCGCTGATTTTAACAGCATATATTATCGAAGGAATAACTGTAGCAGGCTTTGGATCTGCCTTAATAGCTGTGCTAGTTCTGGGAATAGTTAATGCCTTGATAAGGCCACTTGTTTTTCTACTCACATTGCCCATTACTATTTTGACGTTAGGGTTATTTACCTTTGTAATTAACGCTACCATGCTATATATGGTTGGCTCTGCTGTTGTAGGATTTGAAGTATCAGGCTTTGTGCCAGCTATACTAGGTACAATTGTGATGTCTGTTATCAGTACAATTGCTAACGGATTGGTTAAGTAAAGGTTATGTTTAATCTAAAAAGCAATCTGCCGTTAATATATACGGTCAGATTGCTTTTTTATCCATTATCACATTAATCTTTTTTCCTTACATTATCCCACCAGTGCCGTAGCAATCCCTTATTGCTTAATTCCGCATAATATATCTCATTCTCTTCTGGCACTAAGATTACACCTAAGTCTTCACGGTATTTTTTTCTAACTAACTCTCTTTTAAATGTACCTGTAACATTTTCAATGTATTCTATCTCCAAAGCAGTACCACCCCAGTATAATACTTCACTTAGTTCTGCTTTTTGATTTACCGGAAATCCATTAACCGCGAGAATAGTATCTCCTGTCTTCAATCCAGCCCGATCTGCCGGAGAATCGTACGCCTTTTCTAATACCATTACTCCTTGTTTAGGCATCACGTACTTTGGTTCTCCTTTAAACTCTACATCGCGACCAAACTTAATGACTAGTTCATGACCCAAAGGACTAAAGAGAGCCGCAACAACTGCTAGCATAGGGTAGTAGGAAGCTAGTATGGCCAACCCTAACAAAATTAAGCTATAGATTCCCAGATATATAGCTGACTTTTTACTCTTTTCCTTGGGGCTCGACGTAAGCGCTAAGTCCCCATATCCTAGTGCTGCAACTACTGGAAACATTGCATAGGTAAAATTATCCACATTATCAATAGCAGTTGACTTTATTAAAGGCCACCAGTCGGGCATAGCAATGCCATTGGCTGTCTCAGTTATATTCGGTGCAGTCATAATAAAGAGTGCAACTAAAGGTATTGGCCAAAATTTTTGTAAGGTGAACCCTCCCACTATCCTGTCGTCATCTAACTTTGTGTATATGGGTTGAGCACCCAGATGTCCACTTACTGCTATTAAGACACTTTCAACCATATGCAATGTTGCAACTAAACCAATGAGCTGAGGAATCTCCACTTGCGGCCACCCAAAAAGTAAGTAGCTTAAAGAAATAATCCCACCAGCATAGGCAAAGCACAAAAAACGCGGACTTATAAGCATTAAGGCTATAGCCAGCATCCAAATATACTGGATCCCAATGCCTGATAGAGATATCCCTAAAGCTACTATAATAAAGCTACCTATCAAGCCCCCAATAATACCATGGACTGTAGCCACCATCACATGAGGCCAAGCCTTATCGCCTTTTATGCCAAACATGTTCTCTTTCTGGCTGTTAATCCGTTTATACTGCATATACACAACAAAGGCAATCAGCCAAAAAAAGGGCGAAAATATAATAGTCACAAAATTTAACATTATTAAATTGGCCAGCTGCACAACGGTATCCAGTGTCAAGTGAATGCCTACCTTTCTCTATTTAATTTTTTCATTCAAAATCTCTATGGCTTTTTCTAATTGCACATCCTTACCTGCTTCCGGGTCAGCTTCTACTTTATGCTGAGGTTCAATTCCCTTTTTATCTATATCGTGTTTGTCCGGAGTTAGATATTTGGCCGTTGTCAGCTTAACTGCTGTTCCACCATCTAACTCATATACTGTTTGAATCAAACCTTTACCAAAAGTTTTTGTTCCAACTACTGTTCCTGCACCAGAATCCCTAATAGCCCCTGCTACAATTTCTGATGCACTAGCACTTCCTCCATTGACTAATACTACTAGTGGTTTGTCAATTCTACTGCCTGTTGCATCAATTTGTACATTTTCCCTACTACTCACTATGTGGACAATAGGACCTTCAGGAACAAAAAAGTCTGATACTTCAATAGCTGCTTCTAGACTTCCACCAGGATTGTCTCGCAAATCTAAAACTATTCCCTCATAACCTGTTTGCTCTAGTTCTGCTAGAAGGCCAGCCAAGTCCCCTGCCGTAGTATGACTAAACATTATCATATCTATATATGCTATATTAGGGTGATCCTCCATAATTTCCGCTTCTACAGAGGGTATATTAATAATTTCTCTTGTTATAGCTACTTCTAATAACTCTCTCTGCTCAGACCGCTGTATCCCCAAAACTACTTCAGTTCCAGGCTCACCCTTCATATGCTCCACAGCTGTGTCCATATCCATGCTTGAAGTATCCAGGTCCCCAATCCTCACAATTACATCTCCAGGTTCTAACCCTTTTTCATAAGCTGGCGAACCCTTAATTGGAGAGATTACAGTCAATCTATTTCCCTCTTGCATACCTACCCAGATACCTACACCGCCGTAGCTACCGCCCATGTTGGTCTCCAGTTGTTCATATTCCCGAGGATCCATATACACTGAGTAGGGGTCTTCTAGAGATCCCACTATTCCCTTAATCGCCCCTTCAAACATCTGTTCAGAGGTGACTCCTTCCAGGGATTCTGATTTTAATATAGAGATAACTCTGACAGCTCTTCCCATGTGTTCATTAACACTAAACAAGAAGTAGCCAGTCACCACAAATAACAACAACATGGTTGCTATTATTCCTGCTATAAAACCCTTTAATGCTCTTCCATTATCGTTCAAATTTTTCACCTACCAGCTGTAATAAATTTTATGTGGTATATATATGAAGCATCATATATATATACTACTACAATCTAAGCCAGTTTACAATTTTTTGTACCAATCATAACACAATCTTATATTTTCCATCGGTATAAAAATCAAGCTGTGACCGGTGAAGTCACAGCTTGTATAATTATCTCTATGTATTCTAACGCAAGTATGGCCAAGGATTGGTATGAACTCCATTTCTCCTAATTTCAAAGTGTAAATGAGGCCCCGTACTCTGCCCTGTACTCCCCACTTTTCCAATAACTTGACCTCGGTCCACTGTATCTCCTACTCTCACTAGCAAACTAGACTGGTGAGCATATAAGCTAGAGATATTATTCCCATGATCAATCATTATAGTCTTACCATACCCACCTAACCAATCACTATAGATCACAGTTCCGTAGTCTACTGCCACTATATTTACACCTGTAGGCGCTCCAATGTCAATACCAGTGTGCGTTCTCCTGGTTCCGGTTATGGGGTGTATTCTTGGACCGTAGTCAGAAGTAACTCTAGTATATCCAGGTGTAGGCCAGTTGGCAATTCCCGTAATTCCATCCCCTCTACTAGACAATTGCAGTTGCCTAATAGTACTCTCTACCTGCTTAGATGTCCTCTCCAAGTCATCCAAGGCTTCCTCCATAGTAGCTGCGTTTGTCTTAAGGGAAGCAAGCCAGTTTTGTCTTTCCCTGTTCTGAGCGACCATTTGCTGTTCTTTTTTCTCAGTTTCTAGCTTAATTTTTGCAATTCTGGCATGTTGCTCTTCTAGCTCCAGCTTTTTAGCAGCAATCAATTGCCGCTCTGCTTCTATTTCCTCCATTAATGCCATGTCCTGCTCCATCAATCGCTCTAACAAAGCAAACCTAGTTAAGAAGTCGTTAATATTACTGGATTGCAACAGTATTTCTAAATAATTCACTTGACCGTTGATAAAAATCTCTTTGACCCTAGCACTTAACGCATCAGTTCTCTCATCTAAGCGCAGTTCAGCTTCTTCAAGTTCCAACTGGGTTAGTTCTACTTTAGCTTCTGTCTCCTCTAGCTCTCCCGCTAAACTAGCTATTTCTTGTCTAGTCTTCTCTATTTCTTGTTCTAATCTGTAGATATCATTGGCAGTTCGTTGTTGCTGTTGCCTGTTTTGAGTTAACTCCTGCTGTTGTCTGTCAATATCCTGCTGTAGCTGTCGCTGTTCCCTTTGTAATCTCTCAAGTTCATTAGCGGAAACAGGTAGTAATACTGTAGCTATTACTGCAACTCCAACAAAAAATGCAATTATCCAGCGAAACCTTTTGATAACCTTCAACATTTTCACCTCTCACACTATTATTTTATTGTTATACCTTTAAGAATTTACGCAAAGACACTAAGCTTCCAATCGCACCTAAAACCATGCCTGCCACAAGCATACCAACAAACAACATAATCAGATTATCACTATCTCCAATAAAGGGTATAAAAGGCATTGCCGTTTGCAACTGACCGATTAACCCAAAGTAAGCCGCGCTCAATACTGATATTGCCAATACAGAACCTAACAGTCCTAAGAAAGTTCCCTCCAGGATAAAAGGCCACCGAATATACCAGTTAGTTGCCCCTACCAGCTTCATAATTCCAATTTCTTGTCTACGAGCAAACACTGTCAATCTAATTGTCGTGGCTATTAAGAAAACTGCAGCCAAAGACAATAATCCCATAATTATTGCTCCCACAATTCTCACCCATTTTGTAACACTAAACAGTTGATCCACTACTTCTTGCCCATATCTCACTTCATCAACTTCAACCATTCGCTCTACTGCAGTTGCGATCAAAGCCACTTGATGAGGCTCTTCCGTTTTAATCCTATAATAATCGGGAAGGGGATTTTTTCCGTCTAAAGCTCCTACTAAATCATGATCCCGTCCAAACTGCTGTTGTAAATCTTCTAAAGCCTCTTCCTTTGTTACTAACAATACACTTTCAACGCCATTAATATTTTCTAGTCGTTGCCCTATTACTTCAACTTGTTCCTGATCTAACTCCATGTCTAGAAAAGCAGCTATCTCTACATCAGACTCAACTGTATCCGCAATGTAATTAGTATTTAATATAAGTAAAAAAAACATGCCAAATAAAAATAAAGTAATTGTAACGGTGCCTATAGATGCTAAACTCATCCATCCATTTCGCCACAAAGACTTAAAACCTTGAATTAACAAACCAGAGAAGGTTCTAGTTTTCATAACCATACCTCCCCCGCTCTTGATCCCGAACTACCTTGCCTTTCTCTATGGCGATAACTCGCTTTTTCATCATGTCTACTATTTCCTTGGCATGAGTTGCCATCACTACAGTAGTGCCACGTTTGTTGACTTTCACGAGTAAATCCATGATCTCCCAAGAGTTGTCTGGATCGAGATTCCCTGTGGGCTCATCTGCTATTAATAGATCCGGATTATTAACAATAGCTCTGGCCACAGCAACACGCTGCTGTTCTCCACCAGAGAGTTGACCTGGATAGCGATACTCCTTACCCTTTAGGCCTACGGTTTCTAATACTTTAGGAACTCGTCTTTCCACTTCTTCTTTAGAGGATTCCACCACTTCCATGGCAAAGGCCACATTTTCATAAACGGTTCTATCGGATAATAATTTGAAATCCTGAAAAATAACCCCAATGCTTCGCCGTAGTAAAGGAACCTCCTTGTCTTTCATTCTAACTATGCTTTTCCCTTTTATTAAAATCTGACCTCTGTCAGGCTTTTCCTCTCGATAAAGAAGTTTCATAAATGTTGACTTGCCAGCACCACTAGGTCCAACTATAAAGACAAAGTCACCTTTATTAATAGTGAGGCTCACATCGTTAAGAGCCTTCACCCCATTACTGTATACCTTAGTAACATTAAAAAGCTGTATCAAAATTAAGTCACTCCTCATTGTGTTTCAATTATGTATGACTTTTTGACGCAAAAAAAGAAGAAACAACCCATATAAAGAGTTGTTTCGACATAAAAGATTGTTTTCCTTTTAGTTTGTTTTGAAAAAAACTGGTAATTATTTTAAGTCAATTGCTTTTTTTACTGCTTTCACAATTGCTGCAGGAGTTAACTCGTATTTTTCTAGGAGTTCAGCCGGCTTGCCCGACTCTCCAAAAGTATCTTTAATGCCCACCTTAATCACAGGTACTGGACACTCTTCTGTTACAACTTCGCTCACAGCACTACCCATTCCGCCAAGTATATTGTGCTCCTCTGCCGTAACCGCAGCACCGGTTTTCTTAACTTGCTCTATAATACCTTGTCTATCCAAAGGCTTTACAGTGTGTACGTTTACTACGTTAGCTGCAATTCCCTCTGCCTTAAGAGTTTCAGCTGCCTCTAGGGCCATGGCAACCATTATGCCTGTAGCAAAAATAGTTACATCCGCCCCCTCTTGTAGTACGTCAATTTTGTCCCAGTTGAACTTATAATCTTGACTATTTACTGCAGGTACTCCAGATCGACCTAGCCTAATATAGACTGGTCCATCATATTCTACTGCTGCCCTAATCATGGCTGCAGTTTGAGGGGCATCTGCTGGGACCCAGACGCTCATATTAGGGATAGCTCTCATTATAGCTATATCCTCAACAGTCTGGTGTGATCCTCCATCTTCGCCCACTGTAATTCCTGAGTGAGTTGCTGCAATTTTTACGTTTACCTTAGAGTAAGCAATAGAGTTTCTAACCTGCTCGAATGCTCTCCCTGTGGCAAACATGGCAAATGTACTGGCAAATGGTATCTTACCTGCTACAGCAAAGCCAGCAGCAGTAGCCATCATGTTCTGTTCCGCGATGCCCATATCAAAAAAACGTTCTGGATACCTCTTAGCAAACATCACAGTTTTTGTAGACTGTGATAAGTCTGCATCTAAAACCACTATATTTTCATTTTCTGCACCCAGTTCTACTAGTGTCTCTCCATAAGCTTGTCTGGTAGCTACTTTTGTACTCATATCTTAACCCGGTTAATTCACCGGGTATTCACCTCCTCATGTTTTTCTTATGCTAAGTCCTCTAGCGCTCGTTCTAGTTCATCGGGTTTTAATGCTACCCCATGCCATCCTACTTGATTTTCCATAAAGGAAACTCCTTTACCTTTGATAGTCTTAGCTATAACCATAGTGGGTTTTCCCTTTACCTTTTTTGCTTCATTGATGGCATTCTCAATTTGTTCATAGTCATGACCGTCAATTTCAATTACATTCCAGTTAAAGGCACGCCACTTATCCGCTAGTGGGTCCGATGCCATTACCTGATCTACAGGTCCATCAATTTGAAGCCCATTATAGTCTAAAAATGCCACTAAATTATCCAGCTTGTAATGGGCACTAGCCATGCTAGCTTCCCAAATTTGTCCCTCTTGAACCTCTCCATCACCGAGCAGTACGTAAACTCTATTTTCTTTACCATCTAGCTTATTTGCCATAGCTATGCCGTTGGCTACTGAAAGTCCCTGTCCCAGTGAGCCTGTGGACATTTCTACTCCAGGTACTCTTTCCATATCTGGATGCCCCTGTAGCATGCTCCCCAATTTTCTCAATTTGCCCAATTCATCCTTGGGGAAGTATCCCTTGGCAGCTAGCGTTGCATAAAGTACTGGTGCTGCGTGCCCTTTAGACAAGATAAATATATCCCTGTTCTCATCTTTTGGGTTCTTGGGGTCTACGTTCATTTCTTTAAAGTACAAGTACGTCAATATTTCTACTGCGGATAGCGAGCCACCTGGGTGACCAGATCCCGCTTCTGTAATCATATTGACTATGTCTCTCCTAATTTCTTTAGCTTTTTCAACTAAGTTATTCATTTAAAGATTACCTCCTAATTTGTTAATTATGTCCGTCTATTTTCTTAAAACCTTCACCTAGAGCTTCATGCACATTCCCAACAACAACAAATGCGTGAGGGTCTATCTGATGCACTAATTCCTTTAATTGGGATAACTCTGTTCTGCTGACTACTGACATGAGCATATTGCGTTCTTCTCCAGTATAAATACCCTCTCCCTTGAGGACGGTTCCACCTCGGTCTAACTCTTCAACTATTGCTTTAGCTATTTCATCAGTTTTATTGGAAATTATGTAAGCAGCCTTCACATAGCCTACACCCTCCTGAATCAAGTCAATCATTTTTGATGTAGCAAATAGAGATAACAAGGCATAAAGAGCAAGCTCAATGTTAAAAACAATCCCAGCAAAAGCAATAACTAAAAAATCTATAATCAGTAAGCTCTGACCTATGCTTATCTTGAAGCTGCGGCTCATAAGTTGAGCAGCCAAATCAGTCCCACCTGTAGTAGCTCTAGAACGATGAACTATGCCTAGTCCAACCCCCACTAAAATCCCACCATAGAGACTTGCCAGTAAGGGGTCTGTTGTAATCGGTTCTAGTCTTGGATTAAAAAAATCAACGGCAAATGATAAGGCTACTGCTCCATATATTCCTTTAATACCAAAGCTCATCCCCATCCGCCGAAATCCCATTATAAACAATGGTATATTTACTGCTAACATAGTAAGCCCCACAGGAATATTAGCTACATAAAAAATCACAGTAGCAAAACCGCTAACACCACCTGCAGCAATTTTATTTGGGATAAGAAATAATACTAGAGCTAAGGCAGTAACTGCACATCCTAAGGTTAAACCTATATATTCTCCTGCTGTTCTTAATTTCAATCTAATTCACCTGCCTTTATCAGCACCTACTTTATTTTGCCTCAGCATACTATATTTTAGCAGTCAATTTGTTAACTTTCGGGAAAAGTTTTAAAAATCCTCCTATGTTTTCGTGAAATTTGTCGAAAAAAGCAAGCTTTCTTTGCACACACTTATGCCGATGAAAAGTAGAACTTTCCTATGGTATAACAAAAGACGACTATACACTAGTCGTCTTTTGTAAGTAGGCCCCTATAAATTTGTCAATCTGACCATTCATAACTCCTTCAACATTACCATCTTCCACATTAGTGCGATGGTCCTTCACCATACTATAAGGATGAAACACATAGGATCTAATTTGGCTTCCCCATGCTATTTCCTGTTGCTCTCCTCGCAGAGCTTCCAACTCTGCTTCCTGTTCCCTTAGCTTCTTTTCATAAAGTCTGGCCTTTAATATCTTCATTGCTACATTTCGATTATTCATCTGGGAGCGCTCGTTTTGACACTGTACCACTATTCCAGTAGGAAGGTGGGTTATACGAACTGCGGAATCTGTTTTGTTCACATGTTGTCCTCCTGCACCGCCAGCTCTATAAGTATCTATTTTCAGCTCAGATGAATCAATTTCCACATCTTCAGTTTCCTCCACCTCAGGAACCACATCTACTGAAGCAAAAGAAGTATGCCTCCTACCAGAAGAGTCAAAGGGCGATATTCGAACTAAGCGGTGAACACCCCGCTCCGCTTTTAAATACCCATAGGCATTTTTTCCTTTAACTAATAACGTTACGCTCTTGATACCTGCATCATCACCAGGCAACATATCCAAAATGTCAACTTGATATCCCTTTTTTTCACACCAACGGGTATACATCCTTAGCAACATCTCTGCCCAGTCTTGAGATTCTGTTCCTCCCGCTCCAGGATGTAGGGTGAAGATGGCATTATTTCCATCGTGAGGGCCACTGAGCATAATCTCAAGTTCCATGGCCCCCGCACCTTCCCTAAGTTCTTTTAAAGAGTCCTCTGCCTCTGCCAAGAGACTTTTGTCTTCCTCAGCTTCTGCAGCTAGTTCCAACCACTCTTCTAAATCCTGCAACTTGGTTTCTAAGTCTTTATAGTCTCCAACTACTTCTTTTAATCTATTAACCTGTTGCACTATACTCT
Source organism: Desulfitispora alkaliphila (assembly GCF_050433185.1). Lineage (NCBI taxonomy): Bacteria > Bacillati > Bacillota > Desulfitisporia > Desulfitisporales > Desulfitisporaceae > Desulfitispora > Desulfitispora alkaliphila. The sequence continues at coordinate 87,079 of NZ_JBNPXS010000006.1, read as the reverse complement.
GGGCCTGCTCCCTATTGTCCCAAAAGTCAGGCTTATTCATTTGCTCTTCCAGTTTATCTATCTCAACTTGTTTATTACCCAAGTCAAAGAGACGCCCTCATTTCACTTAGTCTTTTTTTTAGATCTTCTTTTTCCCTGGTAAAATCCGAAATCATTCTATTTCCTCCCACAGCATTTTTTATACTTTTGACCACTATTACAAGGACATGGGTCGTTTCTTCCCGCTTGCTTCTCAGCCTTTATCGGTTCTTTTGCCTTTTTTTGTCCTTCATCGTATCTATTCTCACTTGTAATACGTGGCTTTTCTTGAGTTTGCTCTACAACCCTGGCTCGATAAGCATAGCGCACAACTTCCTCTTTAATATCAGCCACCATCTCATTAAACATACCAAAGGCTTCATTTTTGTATTCAATAAGTGGATTTCGTTGCCCATAAGCTCTTAAGCCAATCCCCTGACGCAATTGGTCCATGGCATCAATGTGGTCCATCCACTTGGCATCAACTACCTTTAGGGTGATTAACCTTTCTAACTTGCGCAGAGTTTCAGCTCCAATTTCTTCTTCTCTGTCCTGATAGGCTTTAAGAGCTAAATCAATTAGGAAGTTTTCCACTTCAGTCCTATCCTTCTCGTAAAAGTCCTCTGGCTTTAGGTCGTGGTCTGGTAAAAATAATTTTTCTATATAATCCAGTAAATTTTGCAAATCCCAATCCTCAGGATATTGCTCTTCCCCAGCAAATCTATCCACAGTTGCCAGAACCACATCCTTGACCATTTCTTCGATTTGCTCTTTAATATCCTCGCCCCTTAGCACTTCCGACCGCTGCTTGTAGATGATTTCCCGTTGTTGGTTGATTACATCGTCAAATTGCAGTACATGCTTTCTAATTTCAAAGTTTCGAGCCTCTACTTTCTTCTGGGCCGATTCTATCGATTTAGAAATGAGGGGATGGTCTATGGGGGTTTCGTCGTCCATTCCTATTTTATCCATAACACCTGCTATATTTTCAGATCCAAAAAGCCTCATCAAATCATCATCTAGAGATACGTAGAATCTAGATGAACCTGGATCTCCTTGACGTCCAGCTCGACCTCGTAGCTGATTGTCTATTCGCCTACTATCATGGCGTTCGGTACCTATAATGTGCAATCCACCTAAGTCCTTTACTCCCTCACCTAAAACTATATCCGTCCCTCGACCAGCCATGTTTGTAGCAATAGTTACCGCTCCTCGCTGGCCAGCATCAGCAATAATCTCTGCCTCTTGTTCGTGATACTTTGCGTTTAGAACCTGGTGTTTAATGCCTCGTTTCTTTAACATGCTACTAATAAACTCTGACTTGTCAATGCTAATTGTACCCACAAGTACTGGCCTGCCTTGCTGATGATACTCAACAATTTCCTCTATTATAGCATCATATTTGCCCTTTTCTGTTCTGTATACTACATCCGAAAAGTCCTGTCTAACCATAGGCTTATTTGTAGGTATAATTACCACGTCTAAGCCGTAAATCTTCATGAACTCCTCTTCCTCAGTCTTAGCAGTACCTGTCATTCCAGCAAGTTTTTCGTACATGCGGAAGTAGTTTTGGAAAGTAATTGTAGCTAGTGTCTGGGATTCTTTTTCTATCTTAACTCCCTCTTTTGCTTCAATGGCTTGATGTAGTCCCTCGCTAAAACGCCTTCCCACCATAAGTCTACCAGTAAACTCATCTACAATTACAATTTCTCCGTCCTTTATGACGTAATCCTTATCTTTTTTCATCAATACATGGGCTCTTAGCCCCTGGTTTACATGGTGACTCACTTCCATATTGCTATCATCATATAGGTTCTCTAAGCCAAGCATGTTTTCCACTCTACCTACACCTTCTTCAGTAAGTGTAACTACATTGGCCTTCTCATCTACAGTGTAATCTTCCTCAGCCTTGAGCCTAGGGATAATCTTTGCCACTCGATAGTACATCTCAGTGGGCTTATCTGCTTGACCTGAAATTATCAGTGGCGTTCTCGCTTCATCGATTAGAATGCTGTCTACCTCATCCACTATGGCAAAGTTAAGTGGTCTTTGAGTCAAATATTTGGCGTCTAAAGCCATGTTATCCCGCAAGTAATCAAAACCAAATTCATTATTAGTTCCATAAGTTATATCACTTTGGTAAGCCTCACGGCGTTCTTCTGGAGTAATACCGTGAACAATTAGTCCTACTGATAATCCAAGAAAATTATACAGTTGCCCCATCCACTGGCTGTCCCGACTAGCTAGATAGTCGTTTACTGTAATTACATGGACACCTTTACCTGTGAGTGCATTTAAATACACTGGTAGCGTAGCACTTAATGTCTTTCCCTCACCAGTCTTCATCTCAGCAATGCGCCCCTGGTGTAATACCATACCACCTATTAACTGCACATCAAAATGACGCATCTGCAGTACCCGCCGAGAAGCCTCTCGAACTACCGCAAAGGCCTCAGGCAAAATCTGATCTGTGGTCTCTCCATTTGCGATCCGCTGTTTAAACTCGTCAGTTTTTCCCTGTAATTCTTGGTCAGATAACCTTTCCATGTCTGGTTCCATGCTATTTATGATATCCACAGTCTTTTGAAGTTTTTTAATTTCTTTTTCGTTGTTATCAAATAATTTCTGCAAAAACTTAAGCATTACTTAAGCCCCTTTCCCTGATTTTTGCCTTTTTTTATTCTATCACTAGCACTTTCAACTTGCAACTCAAAAGAGCTATAGCATTTTGCTATAGCTCTCTTACTTTATTCTGGTTCTATTAATCCGTAGTTGCCATCTTTTCTGATGTACAATACATTTGCTTGACCTGTTTCTGCATTAGAGAATACGAAAAAGTTGTGTCCAAGCATGTTCATTTGCAGTATAGCCTCTTCAACTGGCATTGGCTTAATGGCAAACTTCTTTGTCCGTACCACACTGGGCTCATCTGCCTCCACTACTTTTTCAATCTCACCGTTTCCGTTAGGTACTAAATCTAGAAGGGACTTTTGCTTAATTTTTTTGGCAAGTTTTGTCTTATGCTTACTAATTTGCTTTTCCAGTTTATCTACTACCATATCTACAGAGGCGTACATATCTGCTGTTTCTTCCTCACCTCTGAGAATAATACCCTCTAGAGGAATAGTTACTTCTACTCGATGTCGATCCTTTTCCACAGACAATGTTACCTGTGCTTCACTTACATTTTCAAAGTACTTATCGAGCTTGCCAATGCGTTTCTCCACATGGTCCTTAATAGCTGGTGTAAGTTCAATGTTTTTCCCTCTGATAATAATGTTCATTTAGCATCAGCTCCCTTTGTACGAATCTACAGAGAAGTATTTCCTCTGTAGTTATATTATTCCCTAAGGATTGTGAAAAATCCTGCATATTTTTTATTTTTTGTTTTTATTTAACAGAGAAAAGCTAAATATACTTTCCTAGGGTGCAAAAAAGCACCTCCCCGACTAACCGGAGAGGTGCCTTTGCTAATGCTAATTCTATAAAAACCCTGTGGTTTTATAATCTATAGTTTAACAACATTAGCTGCTTGTGGTCCTCTTGCACCTTCAACAATTTCAAACTCAACGTCTTGACCCTCTGCTAGAGTCTTGAAGCCTTCCTCTTGAATAGCTGAAAAGTGTACAAATACGTCGTCTCCGTCTTCTCTCTCAATGAATCCAAAACCTTTTTCTTGATTAAACCATTTTACTTTTCCTTGCATCTCTTACATTCCTCCTAAAAAAAAAAAATAAGTAATCGCGGATTATACCGCGTATAAAAATTTTATCATAAGAATTTGGAACTGTCAAGATTGTCCATATTACAATATCTTTGAGAGGAATGCTTGTGTTCTAGGGTTTTCTGGGTTTTCAAAAATATCTTTTGGTGCCTTTTCCTCAACGATTCGACCATCATCCATAAACAAAACCCTATCTCCAACTTCCCGAGCAAAGCCCATCTCATGAGTCACAACCACCATAGTCATACCCTCTTTAGCTAAATCCTTCATTACTGCTAACACTTCTCCCACCATTTCCGGATCTAGAGCAGATGTAGGTTCATCAAATAGCATTATCTTAGGCTCCATAGCCAGTGCTCTGGCAATAGCCACCCGCTGCTGTTGCCCTCCTGACAGCTTATCAGGATATACATCCGCTTTCTCGCTTACTCCCACCTTCTTAAGTAGCTCTCGGGCTTTTTTCTCAGCTTCTTCTTGAGATAATCCTTTTACCTTTCGAGGAGATAGTGTTATATTTTCTAGAGCAGTCATATGGGGAAACAGGTTAAATCGTTGAAATACCATCCCCACATCTTCTCTAATTTTATTAATGTTTGTCTTCTTGTCCATTATATTGGAGCCATCGATTATAATTTCGCCCGCTGTTGCCTCTTCTAACATATTAATACAGCGCAAAAAGGTACTCTTCCCAGATCCACTGGGTCCTATAACCACAACTACTTCCTTTTCTTTAATGGTAGTGGATACGTCCTTTAGTACTTCTAACTTGCCGAAGTTTTTATAGAGGTTATTAACCTTTATCACTTTTTCCGTACCTCCTCTCTAAATACGCCACCAATTGTGCTATAGTCATTGTCATGATTAAATACATAAAGGCAATGGCAAAATAGGTTTCAACAGGTCGATAAGTTCTACCTGCCATAACCCTTCCTGCCATCATTAAGTCTTGTACAGCAATAACTGCCACTAGAGAAGAATCCTTCAACATGGCTATATACTCATTCCCAAGAGGAGGTATACTACGCTTAAAAGCTTGGGGAAGCACTACATAACGCATTGCCTGAGGGTAAGTCATCCCTAAGGAACGGGCTGCTTCCATTTGTCCGCGCTCAATTGATTGAATTCCTCCGCGAAAAATCTCAGCTATATATGCACCGCTATTTAAGCTAAGAGCTACAACTCCAGAATAAAATGCATTCCACCTTATTTGATCACCAATAATTCCACTAACAATTTCAGGGCCAGCAAAGTGTACAATAAATATTTGTACTAATAATGGCGTTCCCCGCAAAAAGTCCACATAAGCTTTTCCAATCCAATTAGCTAATTTGAAATTAGATATTCTCATCAAGCTTATAACTAACCCGATGATTGTTCCTGCACCTACTGCAATTGTTGTCAATAGGATCGTCATTTGGACCCCTGTTAGCAAAAAGGGCATCCAATCTACTATTAAATCCCAACGAAAATCTGCAAACATTGTTTTTTTGCCACCCTTCTAATGCAGAATAAATGCGCAACACTCGAGGTATCGCGCATTTATATTTTCCATTTTTCTATGTTACCTTAATCCAAAATAATTGCTAACTGCCAGGTCTCCTGTAGTTCCGTTCTGAACCCCAACCACTTTGCCTCTCAAACCTTCTAGGCTGTTGATTTCTGAGTCTTCAGGCACAGCAATATACTGAGTTGACTCAAAGTACGGGTCTGAAAAGGTCACTGCTTGCTTTCTCTCTTCAGTAATGGTCATAGCTGAAATTACAATATCCACTGTACCACCTGTTAATGAAGGGATAATTCCGTCCCAAGCAGTGTTTACAAGAACTACTTCAAATCCCATTTCTGCTGCAATTGCCTTTATTATATCTGGGTCAAAACCTTCTATTTTTCCAGTATCTTCATTTACATACTCAAATGGTGCATAAGCAGCATCCATTGCAGCTTTAAATGTCATACCAAGCTCATTATCACTCTCTGGAATATCAACTTCCTTACCATCACCAAAATACTTATTGTGAATAGCATCGTACATGCCGTTTTCTTTTATTATTGCAAGCCCTTCGTTAACTAGTTGATGTATTTCTGAATCGTCTTGTCTCATAGCAATACCGAAAAACTCACTGTCAAAGTCATCATCTGAAACTGCTTTGATGTTTGTATCTGGGTTATTAGCAATATACTCTAAGATTACTGGTGAATCTGCTACTACCGCATCTACTCCCCCGCTAACCAGTTCCGTTAACGCCACTGGTGCAGTCTCATATCTTCTAACTTCCACTTCATCACTTGAACCACATCCCACTGCCGTCATCATCAGAATAGCTATTAATGAAATGGCCAATACAACTTTTACTTTTTTCATTTGCTTCCCCTCCACCATGTAATTTTACATTTAACTTTAATAAGTATACAAGAAACCGTATATTAAATCAATACTTTCCCAAAGCAATATTGGTTTCTTAATCTTGTTTATAATTATACATGTAAACGAATAAGTATGCAACATGGTTAGGGCAAGCTTTTCACAGTTTTGGCTTTTATATAACTTAAATTCTCTCTTTTTCTCCAACTTACTCCTTATTTCTAAAAGCTTATTGACAAAATTTTTAGGCTTGTTCAAGGAAAATCAGTGGTTTTTCCCCACTTGTGGACATGTAGCCTGTGGATAATGTGGATAACTCTGTTGATAACCTATTTTATAGCCTTTTTATTGTGGATTGTATTTTATATAACTTTTGAGACCTGAATTAATATCTACAAACACTTAGTACCTTTTTCCTAAGTATTATTATACACATAGTATGAATGGGTCTTGTTTATTTTTTCTTATCAATAAACCTTGCCACAGGCTGCTTTTTATAAGGGTTTTGCTGATAACCCTTGTAAGCTCTTTTTCCATTTTGAATGTTTTGCAATTCCCCTTTTATTTTACCCATTTTTTCACTCATTAATTGTTGGTTCAACTTATCCATTTCATTAATTTCCGCTAACAGAGGGCCTAATTTTGCTATGGCTTCACTAAACTCTCCTAGTTCACCTATAGGCATAACCTGCTTCAAGTTAGTTAAGTTTACCTCCGTTATCCCAAGCTCCTTGGCTAACTTTCCCTTAACATTATTTAATGCCTTGTTTTTTTCTTCTATAGCTTCTATTAATTTTTGTCGCTTTTCCAATAATGCGGTAAGTTTTTCAATATCATTGTCTTGAAGACTTTCTTGCTTACAGATTTCTAGCTGTACCTGGGTTAGCTTCTTCATTTCTGTGTATCCGGGAATTAAGTCCCTGTAACCTTTACTTATGACCTGAACCATCTTAAATCTATTGTTTTCACTCACAATATTCACCCCTTATACATTTATTCATGTGTTTATTCATATTTAAATTACATTGATATAAACCCAGATAAACATAATTGACCACAATACCAATGCCACAATTGGAATTCTTGTCCTCTTTAATAATTCTTTTGGTTCTGATTCAAAGTAATCATTAGTAACAACCAGACACAAGTGTAACGGCGATACCATGTACCCTACTAAACTAATTACATATATTAGGGATAGATAGGGTAACATCACTTGCTCTGATAACATGGGCATGAACACCGCAAAAGTTGCCCCTACCGCTGCAATGTTAGATCCAGTAGAAAAACCTGTTATAAAGGAAATTGCTAACACTAAAGGGAATAAGGGCATTCCTAAATCTGTCATCATCTGGGCTAAAACTGTCACAGCACCCACTTCCCGCACCGTATGTTGAAACACCATAATTGCTACAATGGCAAAAGCTAGTTTCAAGTTTACACCCGGTAAGACAGATTTCTTGATTTTTTCCATAACACCAGATACTTGATTTCGCCTATCTGTTATTAATGTTAGTGTAATTCCCACTATCAATGCTACCACAAAACTAATACCTAGAGGTAGTGCCATAATTAAAACCACACCTAGAGGTAAAATACTCATCCCCAATTCCCTGACAGCTGTAGGGTCTTCTTTTTCCACAGTGATATATTTTTCTCTATCACCCTTGGGGAAAAATACCCACCAGGCTACCACCACTCCAATCAAAATAGCTGGAGTCTGTATGATTATGAAATCCCACACCGATATCCCCGAAATGCTCTCCGCCAAGATTAAGCTTGGATATAAAGGGAATACCAAATACCAGATATGTCTAAAAAACAGGTTCAAAGCTGCTTTATCATTGTTTCCCAAACTTGCTTTATCCCCAACTTTATCAATCAAAGGTGCTGATAAGGCAGCACCTCCGGGAACTGGCAGCAATCCCATTAAGCTTGGTATCAGCATTAAGCTCCAGCGAGTATCCCTAACCAATTTTGTCATAGCCGTAACCATATCCTCTAGATGACCCATATCTTTCATGGTCCGGCCAAAGACGCTTATTAAGACAATAATTGCTGTTAACCTAAGGGTCATTGGGTCAGAAAGTGACATCCATAGTAATCCCCATATTTCCATGGGACCCCAGCCACTGAGTACTGTCATGGCTAAAGCCCCTAACATCAGTGCTAAACCCAAATTTTTCTTTCTATTAGCTATAGTTAAAACTATTGCAAAGCTTACTATTGTGGCTATTAACTCCATCTCATACTCCACCTCTTTTTAAGCTGTTATGAATACAATATTTTACAAGAGATGCTGCTACTTGTCCAAACTCTGTTGCTGTACCGGCAAAATCCACTCTCGGGCCTGTACCTGTAGTAGCTATAACTATTGCATCACTGGTAGTTCCACTAGCGGGGTTTCCTGTTTCCACATCTTTAACTCCCAGTTCTAGTAGTACCAGGGTTTTTGCTTCAGTCATTGTTATAACTGAATTAACCAAAGCTCCATCACTCAGGCTAGCGTTTGTCAGCACTATAATATTGATAGTACCTGGCTTTTCTTCATAAAAGTTTCTTTTCCCCGCCTCAGCTGCATTTGTCACTCCTGCAGTAGCAAACACTTTAACCCAAAATTCCTTTCTGTTTTCTTGAGCCCAGACCACATCCTTCATCTTTACAGCAGTGAGAAGACCACAGCTGTTCTCAGGATCTAAATTCAGCTCAACACACGCCTGCCTTAAGTCCTTCACCGGCTCATTTGAACTATAATCCTTATGAACCTGTTTATTGATTATACCCGTCACTTTTAGAAGTCCTTGTCCTAATACTCCTGAGCTAATAGCCCTTAAGGGGTTCTTGCTTTTAATCCACAGAGCATTTTTATCTACTCCCCATTCTATCTCCAAAGCATTTCAACTCCTCTACCAGCTATATAAAACCCCTGAAATTATGCTTCAGGGGTCATTCTAACTATATTATTATTATTTAGCTCTTGGTCTTTTTTACCTCCAAAAATCTTCTAAGTTCTTTAGTTCTACAACAGCTCCCGAAAGCTTATCCGCCAGCGATGTAGCTTTCCCCTGGGTAAAGTCTCTATATTTAATATTCTGGAAATCAACTCCATAGGTGGGTATCCCTAATTCTGTACTGTACTTAAGTACTTCAAGGTTCAATTTGTTTCCGGTTCCAAATGGAATAGGTAAGAGAATAACGTAATTTGCGTCACTGACTAATTGTTTGTTTTTACTAAAGGCACTCTCAGATATAGGGGAAAAAGGTGCTTCCTCTGCTATTTCAAGCTCCAGGGATTTGGCAGTATACCAATCTGTATCCTCTATGTTTATAACTCCTACAGTGACATGATAGCCTCTTTGCACCAGCTCTTTCATAACCGAGCTTCCAATACCCCCACCGCAAACTAAATGAACCTTACTTCCAGTTCCTGCTGAACTAAAGTCATTGGCAAAGGGAGCATTTTCTAAAATGCTAATTTGAGGCACTCCAGTCAAGGGATGAGAAGTTATTAGAGGTACACTACCGTAAACAGCTTTAATATTCTCTCTAGTTATTACTTCACTTGGCTTGCCAGCTGCATACACTTTACCTTTATTTAACAAAATCAGCTTTTGACAGAATCGAGCAGCTAAATTTAAGTCGTGCAACACTATTACAGAAGTCAAACCCGTGTTTTTGTTTAACTCTTTAATCAAGGAAAGTGCTTCAATTTGATGGTTTAAATCCAAATTGGCAATCGGCTCGTCAAGCAGCATCACCTGAGGCTCCTGGGCTAAAGCGCGGGCTAAAACTACCCGTTGCCGCTCCCCCCCACTGAGAGCAGCCACACTTTTATCCCTTAAATGCCAGGTATTAGTTAACTCCATTGCTTGTTTCGCTACATTTAGATCTTCTTTTGTCTCGCTGGCAAAGCGCCCCTGATGAGGCATCCGCCCCATCAGAACTACTTCCCATACAGAAAAGTTAAAGTTTATTATAGTATCCTGGGGGACAACAGCCAAACTTTTTGCCAATTCTTTTGCCTTGAGCTTAAAAAGCTCTTGTTCACCAAAGTAGATCTTTCCCAGTTGAGGTTGAAGTGCTGCAGAGATTGCCTTAATTAAGGTAGATTTTCCCGAGCCATTGGGACCGATTATTCCTACAACTTCACCTGGCTCTATATCTAAGGTCAGTTCATGCAAAACCGGATCGGTGCTATAACTAAAGTGAACATCTTTAATCCTTATTCCTATAGTCATCTATTGCCACCACCTATACTGACATGCTCTTTTTTCTAGTACGCAAAAGATATCCAAAAAAAGGCGCTCCTATTAACGCGGTAATCACACCTACTGGCAGTTCTGAAGGTGCTATTACTGTACGAGCTATTGTATCTGCCCATACTAAGAAGATTGCCCCAGTCATAGCTGCTATGGGAATCAATACTCGATGATCAGGTCCCCAAATCATTCTGACAATATGGGGAATAACTAGCCCCACAAAACCAATTGTACCAGCCATGGAAACCGCAAGGGCTGTAACCAAAGTGGCCAAGAAAAGTATCAGTATCTTAGCCTTCTCTACTGCCACACCTAAGTGGTGAGCAGTTTCCTCTCCCAGAGCCATGGCGTTAAGCTCTCGGGACAATAGCCACAAGGCAATCATGCCTATAAACACCGTGGGGATGGTATAAATCAAATAGTCCCAGCTCCTCAAGGATAGGCTTCCCATAAGCCAAAACACCACTTGCTCCAGATTGCTATATGATCTTGTTAGTAGAAAGGAGAGAATCGCTGTCAAAAAAGATCCCACTACTACCCCTGCTAAGATCAGTGTCTCAACTGCCACCCTCCCCCCAATTTTAGCCAACTGGTAAACTGCACTGATGGCAGCCATTGCACCGATAAAAGCCAATAGTGGCACTAAACCAACTGTTTTAGCTCCAATTACAAATGCCATTACAGCACCTACTGCTGCTCCCGACGAAATCCCTAGGATGTAAGGGTCTGCCAGAGGATTTTTTAACAGACCTTGAAAAGATGCTCCTGCCACTGCAAGAGATGCACCTACAACTCCCCCAAGCATTATTCTCGGGACCCTTAGATTATAAACAATCATCTCTGCAGTAGATGTCCAATCGGGGACAATCAACATTTCACCTACTACTGGCAGTTTATAAATTAACATCCGCAATACTAATAGGTAATGTAATTGAGCACTTCCCATGGTTACACATATTATAGCTGTTATAAAGAAAGCCGGTACTAAAATCAGTAGCCCCAGCATCAACTTTTGCTTCCAATAAATAGGCATCCCGCTCTCCACCCCTATAATTATGGTTAAAACAGTTCTGGATACAACTCCTCAGCTACTGCTTCTAGGCCTAAAACCGCCCTATATGTAGGTCTGACCAAGGTATTAGTGTCTATATCATCTATAATTCTGTCCTCTTTGACCGCTAAGAGCTCTTGCCATCCTATACGAGCTTTAACATCCTCAGCGGAATAATGGGGGTGAGTTCCTAAAATTATAACCTGAGGATTATCTTCAATTAATTGTTCCTGGTTATACTGAACCCAAGATTTCTCGACCTCAATTATATTTACTCCACCGGCCAGCTCTATAATCTCATGTTGTAGTGATGTTTTACCAACTGTATACAAGGGCTCCCAGCCCACTTCCATAAATACTGTTACCCTGTCCTCAGCAGGTATAGCAGAAACAACGTCAACTACTGAATCAACTCGCTCCTGCATCTCATTAACCAGCTCTTGAGCTCTTTTTTCAGAATTTGTAGCTTGCCCAATAAGCATAAAAGCCTCATAGATTTCATCAAAGCTCTGCGCTTCAAAAGCTAAGGTTTCAATTCCAAACTGAGAGAGTTCATTTAATAGCATTCCATTGGTGGATTCCATACCTATTACTAAATCGGGCTCTAAGGATACCAACTTCTCAACATTTATATTCCAATCTCCTACCTTTTCATAATCAGCCGCTGCTTCAGGGTAATCACAGTTTGTGGTTACGCCCACGATTTGGTCTTCTAATCCTAAGTCAAATAGTATTTCTGTTACACTGGGAACCACTGAGACAATCCGCATAGTTTCTTCATCTTTTTCTTGCGCCTCATTATTCTGAGTTTGTCCACATCCAGTTAATACTAAGGCTAAAGAAATAACTACTACACACAGCCCTGTTAATGGCCATTTCCTTATACTCCTCACATCAATCAACCTCCAGTCTTCAGATCTTTAAGAAATTCTTCTTCTGAGCATTAAAATCCTGCTGAAAATTCAGTCTTTTCCATTTGTATCATTATGGTATAATGGAAAAATAGAAAATTTAGAGGAGGAGCAACATGATTTCAATTGATTTTTATCTGGTTTTAGCATTTGTATTGTACTTAGCATTTGTACTATCCGTAGGACTAATCTTTTATACTAAGACTAATAAAATGTCTGACTACATCTTGGGCGACAGGAAACTCAATAGTTGGGTAGCTTCCCTTAGTGCACAAGCTTCGGACATGAGTGGTTGGCTATTACTTGGACTTCCAGGCGCAGCTTATGTATCAGGAATTGAAGCTGGCTGGATTGCCGTAGGACTTGCTATGGGTACTTATTTAAACTGGAAGTTCGTAGCGGTCAGACTGCGCAAGTACACTGAAATAGCTGGTAACTCCCTCACTATTTCCGATTACTTCGAAAATCGCTTTAGAGACAAATCTAAGGTGTTACGCGTAGTATCAGCAATTTTTATTCTCATATTTTTTGTTATTTACACTGCTTCAGGTTTTGTGGCAGGGGGTAAACTGTTTGAAACTGTCTTTGGAGTACCCTATTTAACTGCACTAACCTTAGGCGCACTGTTTGTTGTCAGTTATACCTTCCTAGGTGGTTTTTTAGCAGTCTCGTGGACTGACTTTATCCAGGGAACTATGATGCTTTTTGCAATTATAATAGTACCCCTTGTGGGAATTCAGCTGTTAGGTGGTTGGAATTCAACTGTCAGTCAAGCCAATGCCATAAACCCAGAGCTGATGAACCCCTTTACTGCCATTGACGGCTCACCTATAACTGCTATAGCTATTATATCCTTATTAGCATGGGGCTTGGGTTACTTTGGACAACCTCATATATTAGTACGTTTTATGGCCATCAGTTCTAGTAGTCAGGTTAAGAAGGCGCGGATTATAGCAATGGTTTGGGTAACATTATCCCTATCTGCAGCAGTACTAGTGGGATTAGTGGGAAGACTTTATCTAGCTGAACCCTTAGAAGGGCCAGCCACAGAAACTGTTTTTATGGTAATGGCACATCAGGTATTCCCATCCCTTGTTGCTGGTTTCTTGCTGGCAGCAATCTTGTCAGCTATTATGAGTACAGCTGACTCTCAACTATTAGTAAGTGCTTCTGCACTAACAGAAGATCTATATAAAGGATTGCTAAAGCCAGATGCAGGAGATAAAGAACTGATTTGGATTAGCCGCTTAGCCGTTATCGGGGTTTCAATTATTGCTTTCACCCTGGCATTGAATCCAGATGAAAACTCAGTCTTGGATCTAGTGTCCTATGCTTGGGCAGGCTTTGGAGCAGCCTTTGGACCTACAATTCTCCTTTCATTGTATTGGAGTAGAATGACTAAGATGGGTGCTCTAGCAGGTATTGTAGTAGGTGGGCTTACAGTAATTATATGGCATAACCTAAGTGGAGGCCCTGCAGGAATTTTTGAACTATACGAAATTGTCCCCGGCTTTATTCTATCTGCCATTGCTATTTATCTAGTAAGCTTAAATGGCAAAGAACCTAAGCCAGAGGTAATAGAAGAATTTAATTCAGTAGAAAAAAGCAATATCTAAACCACTAAAGAAGACCAGTAGCGAAAGCTACTGGTCTTCTTCTATGAATACCTCTCCTTAATCCACGCTATGGCTGTCTCTTTATCATTTACTTCTCCTCGCAACAAAGCCCCTTCTATGTTCTTCATAATTTGTGAATACAAGGGCCCTGGCTCTAAACCCATTTCCATTAAGTCACTGCCACTAATAGGCATTTTAAAGTATTCACGCCGCTTGAGATAATACAATACTCTTTCACTATCTATGTTATCACTATTTGCACTTAATACAGCAATAGACATTGGGCAAAACTCTCTTAAATTAGTATGCATTTCTTCAAGCCAATCAACTCCGCAATCATTGATGTTATTCCATTTTACTTGTATTTTTTCCATGTTTTGAACTATCATACTATCTGTTTTACTCAGAACATAGTTCTTCAGCTTTTCTATCCATTGAGGATGAGGGTAAAAAATAACGGCTAGATAACAAATCCACTTATTAGTACCTACGTTTTTCAAGCCCTCTATATCCTTTAAAATATTTTCCAGGATTTTAATTCTCTTAATAGCTTGCTGGTTGTAAAAGCCTTCACCTATCAAGTAGTTCCAAATACCCAGTTCTTCAAGTCTTCTAATTGCTTCTAAAGGTTTTTCCTGATTTAATACCACCTTAAGCTCTGAACCAATTCTCACATGAGATACAGATGAAATCAAATCTACTGCATCCAAAGCTAATTCTAAAGTGCGAAGGTCCATACGAAATCCATATCTGTGTTCAAAGCGAACAGCTCGCAAAATCCTAGTGGGGTCCTCAACAAAGCTCAGATTATATAAAACCCGCACCTTACCCATGCGCAAGTCTAGACACCCGTGAAAGTGGTCTATCAAACGCCCTTGATTGTGTGTATTAAGCTGAATTGCCATGGCGTTTATGGTAAAGTCCCTGCGATACAAATCTTCTTTTAAGTTGCATCGCTCAACCTGAGGTAAGGCAGCAGGATAGTCGTAAAATTCTCTTCTGGCAGTAGAAATATCTATCCTCTGGCCACTCATTGTCTTCCAAGTAGCAGTACCAAACTTTTCATGACTGGCCACTCTACCACCCATCTTTTCAGCCATGCGGTTTGCAAATCTTATGCCATCTCCTTCAACCACCACATCTACGTCCTCATTAGCGCAACCTAAAATCAAATCCCGTACAATTCCACCCACTAAGTAGATAGACTCTCCCCATTGGTCCGCTTCCCTGCCCATGGCTTGGAGGATGTGATAAATTTCAGAAGGTATATTTTCTTCTAGCATCTTGTGTACGTTCTCTTCTATGGGTGCAGTCAAAAGAGCACTAGAGGGGGCACCTTTAACATTCTCTCCGTGAATGTAGCTGAGAACATCACTGCGAGAAATGATACCCACTAACTTTCCAGTTTGGCATACAGGTAATCTACCCACATTATACTCAATCATCATGTTCTGAACTTCTTCAATTGTGGCCCTAGGCCCAATTGTTCTAACTTCTTTACTCATAAAGCCCTTTACTGGCGCATGACTTAAACCGTGGTGACTAGCTTTATCCACATCTCTTCTAGATATTATTCCTACAATATCCTCACCTTCCACTACTGGCAGACCTGTATGTCCATATCGCAACAGAATTTTGGCCACGTCTTCTATCTTCGTATCGGGGGCAACAGTTTTAACCGGACTGCTCATGATATCTACCACTGTAGCCACCGGTGTTATTGCCACATCCAAAAGCTTTTCCACTTGTTCCGCCAAACTCTCTACTTTTCCTTCTTTCACAGTTGCCGATGCAGCTTTGGGGTGTCCCCCACCACCAAAGACAGACATAACCTTAGTTACGTCCAGCTGCTCTACGTCTGATCTACCCACAATCCAGGTTTTGTTGCCCATTCTCACCACTAAAAATAGTCCATCTACAGCAGTTACTTCCATAATTTTGCGGGCGATTACAGCTAAACCGCCCTGATAATGTTCCTGCTGATGAGTGGTAATAGCAATATCGATACCCTTAAAGCTAATTTCTCTGCTATTCTGAACTAGATTACTAAAGAGCTCTTGCTGCTCTCCTATAAGAGACCTCTCAGAGAATTTTGCCACAACCGCTAAATTTGCACCCCATTCTAATAAATAAGAACCTGCCCTCAAGTCCCTGGGCGTAGTATTAATATAGGAAAGAGATCCCGTGTCAGTATACAGTCCTAAAGCCATTATTGTAGCTTCAAAGGAGGAAATATTAATCCCTCTCTCTACAATTTCTTCTGTCAAAATAGTTACTGTAGCTCCCAGTGGCTCGACTCTTCCCTTATCAACTGCTACTGTATTTTCCGAAGGGTGATGGTGATCGTAAACAATTAGCTCAGCATCTTGAATATGTTTTTTTATGGTTCCAATCCGTTCTAAGTTTGCTGTATCCACTAAAATTGCCTTGTTTACTACGCTCCAATCTATCTGCCCCGACGTATACAGGCTAATAGAATCTCTGTACAAGGCTAGAAATTCCTTTACAGAAGGACTGAGCTTGTCTGGCAATACCAGCTTGGCTTTGGGATATAACTTGCCTGCAGCTACCATAGAGGCCAGTCCATCAAAATCCAGGTTTAAGTGAGATGTTATTATCTGCATCTTGGTTCCTCCCACCTTTGATATGTATATCAATAACTTTATCTTATCTACAACTAATAGTCTAGACATTTATCTGGGTATAAAATCCTATATATGGTTTAAAAGAAAAGCTGCAGATTACTCTGCAGTCTTCATACCCTTCTTATTTAGCTTGATTACTTCTTTCCACGTGTCTCTCATTTCAACTAAAAGACCCTCAACTTCTTCCAATGCCTTAACATCTTTATTTATATTGGCATCGATTAGTCTGTTGTTCATAAAATCATAAAGCGCATACATGTTCTTGGAGATTTCGATTTCCATGTTTAAACTACCCATTAATTCCGCAATGATATCCTGTACTCTAATGATTTTTTCGTTAGCTTCTCCTATTTGCTTGTTCTCTACAGCAATTTTTGCTTGCTTTAGGAATTTCAGCGCTCCATTATACAGCATCAGGGTCAACTCCCCTGGTGTAGCTGTATTAACTGAGCTTTGTTGATATTGCTGGTAGGGATTATTAACTGACACAAACACTTCCCCCTTTGTAAAATTAAATTATATTTTTTATCCCATCATCGCCATAGTCTGTTGATAAAGCCAGTCTGACTGGGAGTTCATCTGCATTAATGCCTTTTCCATGGCAGTAAACTGACTCCAGTAGCGTGATTCTACCATCTGAAGTCGATTCTCCATTTGCTCCATTCGATCTTCAAAACGTCTAATCTCATTGCTCAAGGTACTCTGATCGTAAAGGTTTGTTTCTCTCCCTGCTCGATCAGTAAGAGTTTCTATCCCCGCATTAATGTCATCTCGCATAGTATGACCTATCCCTTCTTCTGCGGTATTGAATAAAGCAGCTACCCCCTCGGGATCCTCAAGCAACTTTTCCCTTAACTTGTCTTCATCTAAGTGAAGAATACCCCTTTCATGATAACTACCTGTTTCAATTCCAATTTGACTGAGCGTGCGCAACTTATCAGGATTAGCCTCATCTCTTTCAAGAATAGGAGATGTCATAGTCATCCGCATATTAGTCAATACGCTTTGTAGAGTTCTACTTCCCCGAAGCATTCCGCTTTTGGCCTTTTCCTCCCACATCTCAACTTCACTTTCCGACATTGCTCGGCGTTGGTCATCACTAAGTGGGTGAAAGTCCCTATGCCTGGGCTCATTCAAACGCTCGTTCAAGTCTGCAACTACCTTATTGTATTCCTCCACAAAGTTCTTGATATTTTCTACCGCTTGGTCCACATTGTGCTCCACTGTCAAGCGAACTGTTTGACCTTTTTGAGCACTGTTAAGAGTGATTTCAGTACCGTCTACCTGAAAGGTGTTAGATTCTCGTTCTATTTCAAGGCCGTTTACTTTTACTTTAGCGTTAGTACCTTTAAACTCTGTTTCAGCTCCAAAGAGATCCTGAAAAAATTTATTTGTTGCTCCATCAGCAACTACTAATTCATCATCATCATTTCTTTCCATTACTTCAAATTTAATTTCAGCATTTTTCCCTGTTGCTTCGGTAGTAAAAACAGCTCCGCCATTTTCATCATGGAAAACATTTATTCCCAAATCGCTTTGGCGTATTTTTTTTGCAAAATCTTCAAAGCTCTCCGCAGTTATTACTTCTGATTTATCGCCATTGCTAACTCTTATTTCCTTATTTACAAAATCTCCAAATGCTTCTGCTACATTGATGTCTTCTCCAGTCACTGCACTTGCCGACGTAGCCATTTGTTCAACTTCTATATTATACGACCCGGCCTGAGCGCTTCCTGTAGCCCTGGCTGTAAAGATATTTTCATTTGATGACGTAGCCTGTCTGCCCATAAATGTAGAGCTCATGCGCAGGTTCATTGTGGAGTTTCTCAGATTTAACAGCTTGGTATTTACATTTCTGTACTCCTCCTGCTGCCATTGGGTCCACGTTTTCTGTTGTTCTAGTCTTTCTAAAGGCTGTCGTTCTGCCTTCATCAGGTCCTTGACCAATTGATCTATATCCATACCCGAAGCCATGCCTGATATTCTCATTAGCTTCCCACCTTCCTACACTTTCTCATCAACAAATATCCCCACTACTTCCCAGATTCTCGCAACTAAATCCAACATCTTTTCTGGCGGAATCTCTTTAATTACGTCGTCTGTATTTCTATCTATAACCTGAACTAAAGTCCGATTAGTTCCTTCATGTACAGAGAATTTAAGTCCACGGTCAATGGCATCCATTAATTCATTGGATGCTTTTACCATTTCCTCTAGGTCTTCAATAGTAACCTCTCTTTTTTCTCCGTTTTTATCTTTTAAGTTTAATTGTTCTTCATGGTTTTTAATCTCAGGTTGCTTATTTATCTCCTTTATCTGGTTGAATGACTGATTATTAGATTCCGGGAGATTGTTAACAGATGCATCAATCTTCACAACTTCATCTCCTTTCTGGCAATAACTATCTAATTTATGTATCGGAATATAAAAAAAAAACTTTAGGCTTTTTGCAAAAAAATTAATTTCTTTGAACTATTGCAATATCAACAAAAGAAATGTAAAGTAAAAGTAATTACTAATACTATTATTGAAATTTGGAGGAATGCTCATGGAAACGATTCAGAAACCAAGTTGGAATACACTTTGGTATCTTGTTGCAATTCCAGGCGGAGACCTCTTGATAGAAGCACAGCGGCTACAGCAGGTGCTTGCTACTAGCTACAACCTATACACTGGCACCCCCCCTCCACTTCACATTACTATATGTACTATTCGTCCAGTTGCTAAAGAGCGAATCCCTTACATAAATAATATAATTGAGACTACTTTAGATGCTCATGATCCTATTAGAGTGACCGCTGAAGACTATCAGTGTTTTTTTGCTCAACACAACAGCTTAGTGCTTAAATTAAAAGAAAATCAAGCTTTGTCAAAGCTCCAGAAGAATTTAATCGGCAATTTAACTGAGATTAATGTTTTAGAACCTTCACCAATAAAAGAATGGATTTTTCATATCACTTTAATCAGTCAACTTTTTGCCAAAACACATATCACCCAAAGGGAGTTTCAAAATATTTGTTCCCGGCTTTCACTCACAAACCGAAAAATTTCCGGTAACTTAGTTAAAATTGAGCTCTGGCGCCCCAGTCTAGAAGAAAACCAACGGGTTATCAGCTCTTTCCCTTTGCAACCCACTTTATAAGGAGGTTTTCATTATGAGAAAGAAAGATTTAATTAAAAACTTGATTGCTAAGCAGGATTATGAAAGAATAGTCGAGTTAGCAACAGAAAATCATAGTCAAACTCTCAAGTATGTGCAAATGCAACTTTTCCACCCTTTAGACAGTCCTATGCGCTGGTATGCCATTGAAACCTTAGGAGTCTTGACTAGACACCTGGCACCTTCAAGAATAGCACCCTACAAAAATTTATTGGGCAGATTTTGGTGGGCAATGAATGAAGAGGGAGGAAATGTCCCCTGGAGCTCGCCTGAGGCAATGGCAAGCATAATTTCAGAAATGCCCGATACCTTTAGCGACTACACACCTCTATTCATCACAAACGGACTAGAGAACCCAATTTGTCATCGGGGAGTGCTTTGGGGTGTTGGTCAAGTTGGAACTGTAGCCCCAGCTCAAGTTGCACCATTCTACCAGGATCTATTACCCTTCCTAGAATCATCAGACCCAGACTTGGCAGGATATGCAGCCTGGGCTTTTGGAAAAACTAAGTGCCAAGATGCATTATCTGAGCTAGTTAAATTACAAAACCGCAGTGAGGTTATATATCTTTTTCAAGATGGAAACCTCAAAGAACACACTATAGGTGAAATTGCATCACAGGCCCTATTGGGACTATCTCAAACTTCTTCTACTAGTTGATTTTTTTGCAGTATAAATGGCAAATTCGAGTTAGAGATGTTATAATATAAGCCAATAGAAGAAAGCTTTTCTACGTATAATTCGAAAGGATGCGAAGAATTTGGCTACCAAGGTGCTCCTAGTCAACGACTCAAAGTTCGAGAGAATGGTACTAAAGGACATACTGTTACAATTGGGATGTAATGTGGTGGCAACAGATGAGTATCAAGCAATTGATCAGCTTCACTCATTTTCTCCTAATATCGCTATTGCTAACTATAATATGAGTGAAATAACAGGAGACAAACTATTAACGCAGTTAAAGGAGCGAGCTCCTGAACTAACCTGTTTTATCTGTTCATGTAGTGAAATTAAACTAGACAACTCCTTTAATAATGTTGTAACGGGAACTTTTACTACTCCTACAAACCCTCAAAAGCTACAGCGAATATTATTTAGTAAGACCACCACTGCTACCAACTCTTGCCCTCAGTGCACAGAAAAATTGGACAAGGGTACAGATTATTCTTTTTGTCCCTACTGCGGTTGTAAACTAAAATGAGGTTGCGGCATTTTGACGCCACAACCTCATTTTTTTATAATAACTCTAAAAACGCGTCTACTCTTAACTTAATCTGTTGCACATCGGATTCACTATAGTCTGTTTCAACCTGTAACAACGGAGTTTTGTGATGTTCTTTTAGGTACTCTTTTAGTGAATAGGACTCTATATTATATGTGTGACATGCCTGCAAAGTAATATCCACCACTCCATCAACCTGGTATTCATCTACCAAGCGACCTGTTATCTCAAATCTTCTATCATTTGGCGAACTACAAGAACAAGGTATGTCCATATACTTTTGAGCAACTGCCTCAAAGGGATCTATTGTCTCATCCACTAAGTCAATGTAGCCCTTAATCCCTGAGCACGATTCCTGCAATACAATCTGAGCTCCTGCTTCCTCTAGGATATCCATTACCTTTTCCTGGCCAATACCTGTAGGTGAACCAGTAACTAAGATTCTAGGTCCTTTAGGCTTATCTATTGTCCCTTTATCTAATGCTGCCTTTACCTCTTGGATTAACTCTTTGACATTAGCTTCAAATCCCTCTCGGTCTACTTGGAAGTTTCTTCCCCACAATACCTTAAGTAAATCTGTAGCCGGCAAAGGCGCAGGATTATTCTTATTTAAAGAAACCAATTCCATTAATAGCTTTCTCTCTCTGTTGTACATGGCTATAACTTCAGAAAGCTTTTCAGAAGTAATTTCAGTACCTATACGCTCCTCTATGTATGCTTTGGTCCGCATAACTTCACGCAACCAATGCTCTTTTCGCCACTCTAGGTTTGTAGTATTGGGAATGTCTAGCACAATCATCGGCTTATCCCGTTGCATCAATTCGTACATCTTTTTCTTACCATCACAGGTAGTTTCAGCCATTACAAAATCTGAAAGATTGAAGAAAGGACATTTCCCACTAACAGCAAAGCCATAGCTTGATTTAATCAGAGGACAGAGGTTTCTAGGTAGTACCTTTTCCGCTTCCATTATCGGCTCCTGTTTAGTAGCACATAGTCCCACAGGAATTGCTCCTGCTGCTTCAATCAGCTCTATGGGTGAAAAAACACAGTAGTAGCCTACTACGTTCCTCCCCCTTTCCTTCTCCTCCTTAAGCATTGCTCCACTCTTGGGTATTAAACTATCAAAATACTCCATCGCCTTAAACTCCATTTATTTTCCCTCCATTTCATTTGCTATTACTGCGGCTCCAAGTGCTCCTGTGACTTGGGGATTATCAACTGCAACTATCTCCCAGCCTGAAAGCTCTTGCAGCATATCTCTCAACACCTGACTCTTAGCAAGTCCTCCTGTAAAGACAACTTGCCCACTTAAATTCACTCTTCCTGCCATAGAGACAATCTTCTTGGCAATAGACTTTAAAATCCCTGCAACTATCTCAGGCTTGTCATTGCCTTGAACCATCAGGTTTAATACTTCTGTTTCAGCAAAAACTGCACACATGCTACCAATTTCCAAGGGCCTTGCACCCTGGGCAAAGCTGTCAACTTCGCTTATGTCCACCCCTAATGCCTGAAGTGTTACCTGCAAAAAACGACCAGTCCCAGCAGCACATTTATCATTTAAGACAAAGTCTTCAACTCTTCCCTCTTGATCTAAATACATGGCCTTACTGTCCTGTCCACCCACATCAATCACACCTGTAGCCTTGGGAAACAGATAATTGGCTCCCTTGCTATGACAGGCAATCTCACTTACTGTTTTGTCTGAAAAAGGCATATGGATTCTGCCATATCCAGTTCCTACAATTTTATTAAGCTGATCTGGCATTACTCCCTTTAACTGGCACAACTCATCTAACACTTGTGCTCCTACTTCTTTTGGAGACCACCCCGTAGGCTTAACAACCCATTTCCAATTACTTCCGTCAAAAATAACTCCTTTTGTTGAAACTGAACCCACATCTATCCCTACTGTATACAATTTCAATCCCCCATTTGTTAGCCTAAGACCACTACTATATTGCATTTCTACCTCAATTATAGACACACTTGCATTGCAAGGACAAGTAATCAATAGTTATACATTTGTAAAATGTTATTCCTGTTAGGAATAGAAGGTATATTAGAAATAGGTGGAGAAATGGTTATTTGAGAGGAGGTAAAAAAAGTGCTAATTATACGCTGCTCAGGCTGTAAAAATAAGTTGTGGAGATACGATAAGATTGGCCCCGGCGAAGTTCTTCGCTGTCATAAAGCTCGAATCAAGAAAGAATTCACCAAGGTTTTGCAAAGTGAGGATAAAATAAAATGCCCTTGCGGCAATGAAATTGGCATTGACAAGGGCACTTTCTATAAAATGATTAAAAAGTCTTTTACCTATAAGGGCACAAAGCGAAATGACTAAACTAAAATATTAATCCGCACAGATTTATTGTCTCTTACTCTCTTTTCATCAAGTACTCTCTTTTCTGAAGCCACTTCAATACTGGCGATGACAAGATGTAGTCCTACCTTTTCCATTCTATTAGCTAAGACCTGTACATTGTCCTCGATCAGCTTCTTAGTATCTTTGCGCTCCACAATTATGTCCGTCCGCAACTGATTATCCAATAGGTTTAATTTAAAGTCCACCCCACCTATTACTTGGGAATCCACTTTTACTGTCACATTGTTGGCCTGCTCCCCGTCCTCCCGCTTTCGTCGCTTAAATCCCACTAATACCTGGGTGTCATTTTCCAATAAAAATGGCAGAAAAAACTGGGCAGCACTGCCCATGGTTTCGCTGCTCAAAAGCTGTGCCCCAGTCAATGCTGAACCTAATTGTTGCATCTGGGGCTCCCCCAAGCTCTTATAGCTAGATTTGGCTTTTATTATACTTAGAGCTAAAGCTAAGGAAGATATATTACTTTGCTCAAGTTTCAGCTGCTGCTGAGCTATCTGCTCTGGAGTCAGGTACATGAAGCGAAAAGCCTGCTGCATTTGATCCCTGATAGCTGCTGAGTCATTAGAGGTTATAGTGTAGCTTGTCAAAATTCTGGCTATATCATCTCTAGTAGCACTTCCTCTACCACCCTTTTCCAGACCGGCTAGCAATTGACCCAACAGATTTGGCATCTGGTCTCGGTGCTGTACAAAGCTTTCCATACTCCTCACCGCTCCATCACTGGCAGCTAGCCTTGGAGCCACTTCTTGTAAAATAGCTCTCACTGTAGCTTCACTGCCTACCCTAGTACCCTCAATTGCTGACACCCTACTCAATAATTTTTCTTTTAAAACACCATTATCTCTTATACCCAATGCCTCTAAGTGTTGGGCTACCTGTTGGACACTAGATGTATTATTTGATGCATTATCCACCAGATTTAATAACACTTTATTGGGACCCAGATTGGCCACTTCCATTCGTAAACTTTGGTTATGGGCTAAATTTACGTTAGCCCTAGCTTGCAATGTCTGGTTTCCCACCTGAAGTTTTACCTGGCCGTCACCTTGGCGCTCAACAACACTGGCATTGACAACCTGTCCCTCTCGCAAGGGTGTGCCAGAAAATAAGCGCTCTGGCTTTTCTGTAAGCATGATTTGAGGTCTATCGGATACTAAGCGCAGTATCAAGCGATCCCTTTCCATACCTTCCACTTGAAGCTTTATTGTAGTATTCTCATGGAGCCGTACTTCTGTTTTAGCTACTAGCTGTCTTCCCCCCATGCTAATCCGCGCGTGCTCCCCGTCAAGCAGCTGAGATACTCGGGCCAATAGCACCTGCCCCTGCCGCAAATTCAGTCCTCTTATCCCTTCTGCTCTATCTAGCTTCAACTGAATAAGACCGCTGTTCACCTGCACCTGTTGTTTCACCTTCCTTTAATACCTTCTAAAAACTGTGTTCCCTCGCGAATTCCTAGAATACCTTGCTAAATCTTCTCCATCGTACATATCTATTACATACCCTGATATTTCAGCCCGCCTAAACTCAGCTTCAATATCGTCATATATGTTTGCCATAAATGTTCTTATGCGAGAATCAGTCAATCGATCCCAGTCTCTTCTATACTCATCATAATCCAACTCTACATAGAATTCTACCTCATCCCTATCGCCTTTTAGGTAAATATATAAATCCATGTTGCTAAAATAATCATAGTAATTATCATCCAATTCTCTCTCTAAATCCCTTAGGTCGATACTACTAACAGTATTCACCCTGACAGTACCCCTAGATGTGGTATCAAAAGAAAGCAGTTCCCTATCTCTTTCTATTTCTTCAACCTTCCCCTTAATCCTAGCACTAGGATACTCATCTCTAATCTCATCACAAATATCCTGCAACAATCTGTCTCTCTGCCTTGTAGTCAGACTATTCCACTCATTTCTAAAGTAGCGAAAATCCACCTCAACTATTACTTCTATATCTCGAGAATCGCCATACAAGTAAATATCTAATTCCACATCTCTATATTCACCATATCGTCGTTTCAAGTCATCTTCCAACCGCGCTATTGAATCATACCATCTGTAATTGTCATAGTAATTCCAGTCGTCATAATACCATCCACGATTATACCAGTCCTCTGTAAACGGAGTTCCAGTTCTCATATATAACTCTTCTTCTAATAAGCGAACCTGCCTTTCTAACTCTTGAATTCGCATGTCTTTTTGCCATGTATTTAGAGAACCACTACCTAAACTGGGGCTAATCACCACCTGGTTGTTAGTTTCATCCCAAAAGACACTGTTTCCCATAGCTTCTGCTATTTGCCTTAAGGGGACATAAGTAGTTCCATCCACTATGAAAGGATCAAGATTTTTAGAAATTTCGCTTCCTTGAAAAAACACCTTAACATTCCCCACAATTGCATTTAAAGTACGCCTATTATCACTGGCGTCTACTTGTATAATGCTTATCCACATAAGTGCAAATGTCAATATAACCCCAATAATAGCTTTTTTATAGTTCTCCATCGAGCTCCCCCCCTATAGTATCTATGCTATATTAAGCCTATTAAATGTAAGCCGTTTAAAGCTAACATAAATAACCCAAACATGACAAACGTATAAAAAACATTCCATTTACATGACCTTAAAACTGTGGATCCTACCAAGGATGATGCAGTAATCACAGTAGCGGAGGAAGGAGACACTGCTATCCCCAGTGACCATCCTGAAAGAAGTAACACTCCCAGAAATGTTTCACTTACCCCATATGTAGATGGTTCTAAAATACTACCCACTAAGGTAACGCTAATAATTGGATGTACTCCAACTGCTGAAAGGAGAATTATACTCATGCATATACCTGTTGAAAGCAACAACTGACTATCCCCAGCTAAATTGTATATGACCTGCACAGCCACATCTCCAAAATTTGATGAATCTACTGCAGTGGCAAAGAAACCTGCTCCCATAAAGAGCACCACTTCATTTTTTAGTTTTGGTAGACTTTGATTATAATAGCTCTCCTTTACCTCAGAAAAAAAAGTCCTCGCCCTTCCTATAAGGCCTAACCAAAAAATTGGATAAATTAGAGAAACTGTAGCTACCGCGGTCACAGTGGACAGATATGTAAAGTGACTTATAATTACTACTAAAATAATCATCATGCAACTAAACCCGATCAACTCTAATAGCTTCTTCCACTTAATAGCATATACTTCATTAGGCTGTTGATTTCCTGCAATTTTCTCGTCTTTATCTTTCAATTCTTGATAGTATTGGATTGCAGTTCCCACTAATATAGCCATCAATCCAAAGCCAAATCCGTATGGGAAAACCTGAATCCAACTTCCCCCGGTTAGGTCAATAATTAATGCTACCGCTGCATAACTAGGCGCCCATAAGATAGATGCTGTAAAGCCTCTAATAAGTGCTGCTGCTAATAATCTTTTTTTCCTGCTTTTTTCGCTGGCAGCACTTATTTGATACATCAATGGCACTGAACCCACATTAATCAACACAGAAATAAAAAAGGTAATTGCTTTAACAAATAAGTAAAATTGAAAGTCTCTTTTAACATAGATCCCAAAAAAACCCTTCAAACTTTCCAGGTAACCACCTCGACGAATGGGGATACTCAGCAGCGGAACCATAATAAACATAGTCACTAAATATAGATTTCTCTCCAAGCCCTGGAACAGCAGACTCCAATCAGCCCTATAGATAAAAAATATAAGCCCACCTGTCATAAATAGCCCAAAGCCAATAACTCTAGCCGTACCTTTTACTGCAACTAAACTGCTAAATAACACTGCCACTAACAAAATGCTTATTACTGGCTCCAACCAAGAAGCTTGGAATAATACACTTACTAAATAGAGCACCGCTAACATTAGAGTTGCGGTGCTTCTGAGTCTATCGTTAGTATTCATTTAAACTACTCCGATTTTTCTCTAACTGCCTTCTCCCAAGCAGCTACTTCATTTAATCGTTCAGTGATAGAAAGCCGTTGAGTGCAGGCTTCTTCACACTTACCGCATTTAATACATTCATGGCTACTAGCTTTTCTCCCCACTAACATACCCCACTTGTGCTGAACATCAACCCTCTTAACCATATCTTCTTCCGAGGAATTAAACATCTGTTTTTCATTATAGAATAACATGTAGGCTGGCACAGGAATTTCCTGGGGACAGTCCCAACAGTAGCCACAGCCTGTACAGGCCGCATTCATATTGGAGCCCAGATGGCTTTTTATATTCTCTAATTGTTCCTCCGTAAACGGTTCTGCTCGGTCTGCAATCTTACAGGCAGTATCAATTTGCTCTTTAGTGCTGAACCCATTAAGTGCCACAGTAATCTGAGGCGATGCAATCACAAATCTCAGTGCTGCTTCTGTGGGCGTCTCTCCTTCTGAAGCCAAAAAGGAGAGTTTCTCTTCATTAGCTGGTATAACTCCTCCGCCTAAAGGATTCATTGCCACCACTCCTAACCCCTTTTCCTGAGCACTGACAACTCCATCCCACCTGTAAGGGAAATTTAAAATATTTACCCCAAGCAATACACCTTCCATCTTGCCTTCATCTACGATCTGTTTGATTTCCTTGCCCGGCTGATGGGAAGAGAAGACTATATGGTCAATCAACCCCTCTTCTTTGCACCTTAGCAGGCCCTCATATTGTCCCCCAGGTCTCATGGCCTGATAGTAATGATCCATCTCCCTTAAGCACCATACATGATAAAAGTTAATCTTATCTACACCCAAACGCTCTATTGATTTTTCCACAGCCTCTCTAGCTTTTTGAGCTGTATCTACCTTGGTTGGCATACTTTTAGTAGAAACATAAAACTGTCCAGGCATATTTTTAAAGGCTTTGCCAAATATCTCTTCACTTTTATCGTCACAATAATTAGGAGCAGTGTCAAAGTAGTTTATTCCCTTGCTGTTGGCATACCTCAATAGTTCAGCATTTTCATCAATACTCTTATCTAAGTCAAACCTCATTCCGCCAAATCCCACTGCTGATACTTTCTTTCCTGTCTTCCCATAGTTATTGTAAAGCATATTATCACTCCCTTAGGAATATATTTCTCCACATAGACACAATGTCCTTTTATTAAACTTTTTTCCATATCTACCGATAATACAAGTAAGAGGAGGTGGTCTTTTTATGAGAATCGAGCGAGTACAAACTGCATTTACACGTTTTCACAAGTTTAAAGACCAACAGGAATTTACCCCTAAAAAGCGCAAGAAAAAATCAAATAGTCCCAATACAAAACGCAAAAGTCCCCCTAGAGATCGCTTAGAGTTAAGTCAGGAATTTGAAACTGAGCACTCATAATAATATCCTTATCTACTTGCTTAAAGCCCAAACGACTATATAATTTGAGAGCACTTTCGTTTTTGCCAGCAACTTGGAGCATAGCTTTACCCACTCCTACACTTTTAATTTCCCCAAGACAGCACTTTATTAACAGGCTCCCTAGTCCTTGCCCTCGTTGCTGGCTAGTTATTGCTACATCGAAAATATATCCCGTTTTAGCATTGGAGCGAATTTGCACAGCAGCCACACCCTGGGGCTTTGACTCCACCTCTAAAACGTATACGAAAATTGAAGGGTCATCTAATATAGAAGATAAAGCTTTGCTGCTTATTTCCTCACCAAATCCCTCTTTAATCAATTGAGCATATACTAACCCGTCACTAGCATCTGCCTTCCTCACAATATAATTGCGTCCCTCATCTGATTTTGTAAAATCAAATTTATCCAGGTTAAATTCTAGCTGCCAAGAATATAAAACTGACTTAAACCCTCTGCCCTTAGCAAAAACATAAGCTCCATTGATGCGCTCCTTAACAGAGGCTTGTAGATTAATAATCCCCTTGTTATCTATATATCTCTTAACTTCATTATATAACTGTGTGCCAACTCTCATGTTTCTAAAATCGGGATTTACCACAACGTTGACAGTGGCACTTTGAAAATCTTCAGGATTTTGAATGCAGGTGGCCATCCCAATTAACCTAGAATCATAATAGGCCCCAAATATTCCCTCTCCCATGGTTTTTAATACATGCTGAAACCACTCATCGGTAAGTGAATATTCTAGTTGCTCTCTAGCATTTAGCACCTGAATTAAACTATCTATTTTAGGTTTGTCTTCCAATTTAATATTCTTGATAACAAGATTTTTCATTTTATTATCCCCCTATAAAGGTCACTACCGCGCAGTCATACCATCTTTTTTATATTCCATCTAAACACAGGAAAAACCTCTCACTTAGGTGGGAGGTTTTTATCTTAAATTTTTGCTATAACTAGTACCTTATTTTTCTCCGACTTTACACTCACTTTGACTCGAGAGTGATCTACTCGTATGTACTTAGAAGCTACATTTATTAATTCCTGCATTTTATAGTAGAAACTTCCTGGTCGACTTGGGACCTCAGGCCTTCTTTCTGCTTTAAGAACAGCTTTCTCTGCTTCTGATCGATCCAACGCATTTCATAAATTAATATGCTAACTTCCATTAGTGCGTGCAAGTAATAGTTATCTCCTAAATGACTGGAATGCCACATTTCAAGTTTGTCATCCAAATCTGATCCAAATTCATCTGTAGGGTAAAGTGCTTTGACCTCCCTATCACGAATTATAGCATCTACTAGCAACCTCCCATTTTTATCTATAGTGTTTCTAGCACTATTCAGTCCATTGACTATTTCTTGAAACTGACTGCTGTATGGTTGATTACCCCGTTCAGACCTTCTCTCATTTCTATTGGGCACTACATCCTGGAACAAAGCTATCTTATCCAACACGTGCACATTTAGATCAAATAATTTCTTTGTTAAGTATACTTCTTCCTCAGCACCCTTACCATAAGCACTTATTTCCCAAATCTTAATGCTCTTTTCAAGCCGAACAGACTCCCGAACCAACTCTAGTTGACGCTCTAATTCTTCTGATGTAATGGGTCTGGTTTTTATATAATTTTCAACTTCCCTATTAAATAACTCCATCACTTGATAGTGAAATTTTTCAATCTCTGCTAAGACTTTTTTCCTCTGGTTTGGAGGTGCTAAGGTCAAGTTTACCGTTAGCGCTACACTTAATCCAATTCCAATAAGCATTACCCTGTCTACAATGTGCTGACTTAAATCAACACCAGGCCCATCCATGACAAAAATTGTAGTCACAATCCCCACTTGCACAACGCTTTTCCACTTTAATTGCAATGCCAATATAATAATAATCATACTGGCCAAACCCACAACTACAGGAGAGTTACCTAAGGTTAAAAGTAGAGCTGTTCCCACAAAAATGCCTAATCCAGTAACCCCAATTTGTTCTTTTGCATTTTTATAAGACTGATATATTGACGGTTGTAAATTAACCATGGCAGTAATTGCCGCAAAGATAGCAGGCCCTAAGTTTATAGCTTTACAAATAGCCAATGATATCGTTATAACTAATCCTGTTTTTATTATTCTAGCTCCAATCTTCATTGCGCCCTCCAGCCTCTCACTAAGCTTAAGCATTGTATATTTATTTTAATAATGTTATTATAATACTGTTAAATCTGTATATAGTAGGTGAAAATACATTGTATAACACAAAACTATTTCAAGTCACTGTATGGGTTTTCCTGATTTTCTTGACAATTTATGTGGGGAGCAAAATATCCTTTGTCTTTACTCCAGTTATGATATTTATTTCCACACTTTTTTTCCCGGTTTTGATATCTGGCATTTTATACTACCTGACAAATCCTTTGGTAAATTTAATCTCTAGCAAGCGGGTACCTCGATCCATTGCAATTTTACTTATGTACCTAGTAATTGCAGTGTTTTTTGTGATGGTTATGATGTACCTAGGACCACTAATCCAAATGCAAGCTTTATCCCTATTGGAAAACGCTCCCCATTTAATCTCTAATGTTCACAAACAAATGATCGAGTTACAAGAAAACATTATTTTTACCCGATTT
The DNA here is from genome assembly GCF_050433185.1 of Desulfitispora alkaliphila. Taxonomy (NCBI): domain Bacteria; kingdom Bacillati; phylum Bacillota; class Desulfitisporia; order Desulfitisporales; family Desulfitisporaceae; genus Desulfitispora; species Desulfitispora alkaliphila. The sequence goes on along the minus strand of NZ_JBNPXS010000006.1, from coordinate 55,748 downwards.
CAAGAAACAGGACTTTTACAAAAGTGGGAGACAGCTGATTACGTAGAAGCTGTGGATAATATAATAGATACACTGGTAAGTAATACAGCATATTTGTTAAACTTGTTCGCCAGTGTGGTGCTAATTTCTATAACTATTCCCTTCATAACCTTTTATATGCTCAAGGACGGGCACAAATTGCCCGAAGCAATTGCTCGCTTTTTTCCAATAAGATATAAAGAAGAGACAATTGAAGTTTTAAATCAAATGGGCAGTACAATTAGCACCTATATAAAAGGACAATTAATAGTCAGTCTCTTTGTAGGTTCCATGGTGTTCATTGCCTTTACAATAATTGGACTAGAGTATTCATTAATACTGACTCTTATTGCCACAGTGACTAATTTCGTCCCCTATTTCGGCCCTATCATAGGTACTATACCTGGCATGATTGTGGGATTTATCGACTCCCCATGGACAGCAGTTCAAGTACTGGTTTTAGTGTTTATCATTCAGCAGTTAGAGAGTCAGCTTGTTGCACCTCAAGTCCTAGGAAGAAAGTTGAAAATACACCCTGTTACTATTATATTTGTTTTGTTGACCGGAGGTAGTCTAGCAGGATTTTTAGGGATGATTTTAGCAGTACCCACATATGCTGTCAGTAAAGTTGTTGTAACCCACCTTCACACTATTATAAAGCTTCATATAGAAAATGAAGGTTTGGAGAGGTGAGTATGGTAAGTAAACAAATGTTTACATCGGATTGGTCCTATACCACAGGGGCAATTACCCTAGCCATTTTAAATACTTTAATTTTACTATTCAACGGCAACCCCTGGGGAATTATGAGCACTATAACTAATTTCAGTGCTAAAGCTGTTCAAGCAATAGGCTTAGAACCACAGTACTGGTCTTACTACGCTGACAATAGATTAGATCAGTTGCTCTGGTCTAATCTATTAACCTCACCAGGAGTCATCATAAACTTGGGATTATTTATGGGTATACTAATATCCAGCTTACTAGCTAAAGAGTTTCGCATTAAGCCAATTAGAAGTAAAAAACAAGTTCTTTTTGCGCTCCTAGGCGGTATTATGATGGGATATGGTGCTCGTTTAGCAATGGGCTGCAATATCGGAGCATTCCTAGGTAGCATCTCTTCCTTCTCGCTACACGGCTGGCTTTTTGCCGCTAGCGTGTTCTTCGGTACATTTTTGGGAACCAAATTGATTATGAGCCTTTGGCAATAGGAGGTAGTTCTGTGGAGCTTACAACTTTTGTCAACTTGTTACTAGGTATCGGAATAGGGTTTTCCTTACACCGCTCTAGGTTTTGCTTTGCCGGTGCCTTTAGGGATTTCATCATGTTCAAAGATAACGGACTGTTTAAAGCACTTGTTCTCACCCTACTCCTTTCCAGTATAGGTTTTGCCGCAGTTCAAATCATCTATGGCCATTGGGGACTTAGCACCCCAGGTAATATCTATCCTCTAAATATAGCTACACTTTTCGGAGGCACCTTATTTGGGATAGGAATGGTCATAGCAGGAGGTTGTACCTTCAGTGTTTTTCTGCGTCTAGGCGAAGGTTTTACCCTGTTTGCCTTGGTTCTTGTAGGTGTTGCCATTGGAAGTCTTTTAGGAGCATATCATTTCAGCTGGTGGCACCAGGAGATACTTGCATTGCCAAGCTTTTATTTCCCCGATCTCTTTAACTGGCCCTTTGCCCTACTCTTACAATGTGGCGCTCTGGCTTTTTTATATCGATATCTGCAAAAATATGATTGAGGAGGATTTTAGATGACTCGTCCCTTTGAATTAGAACTTTATGGGCAAGTTTGCCCAGTACCTCTCATGAAGACAAAAAAGATGGCCGAAAACCTAAAGTCTGGCGATCAACTAATTATAAAATCAGATTTTACCCGTTCTGTAAGAAATATTGCCGATTGGGCTGAGAAAAATAATTTCCGGGTCTCTATCTCAGAAGGTAAGAATGGCAGCTGGGAGATAGAGATCACTAAAAACTGAGAGCACAGGAAGCCCCTGCGCTCGTTCTATTCACATAAGGTTAACTCATCTGGTGTAGCTATAAAACGCAAGAACCTATGCGCTATAGTAGACAAAAAGTTGCTCTCTGGATACACTACTTTAAACGTAATTGGCATAACCAAGTCAACCAAACGCACTTCAACCAAATCTCCATCATGAAGTTCCTTTTGCACGGCCATTTTACTGCAGATGGAAAGAGCATACCCAGCCTTAACAGAAGACTTTATAGCTTCTAAGCTTCCCAACTCAGAAATCACATTGAGGTCAATCTCTTTTAACCCACCTTGCTCTAGGGCAAACTCAAGTGACTCTCTAATCCCAAAGCCATATGCAGGTAATATAAAGGGGTATTCTTTTAACTGTTCAAAAAATATATTCTCCAAGTGTTTATATTTATCGTCCTTGGGTCTAATTACAATAATCTCATCACTGGATGCATCTTTTAAGTTAAATTCCTTAGTGTCAACCCCTGTTACTGTTTCCATTACAGCCAGGTCAATTTTTCCCTCTTCTAAATCCCGTACAATTTCCGAAAGAGATCCTACTTTTAGCGAAATCTGAGCATTGGGATACTTATCCCTAAAGGTCCAAATACTACAGGGAATAGCGTAATTACCCACAGTCTCAGTAGCACCGATTGTAAGCTTTTGGTTTTCTACACCTAAAATGTAGTCTACTTCTTGCTCCATTGAATCAAAGTTTTGTAGAATTTTTTTTGCGTAATTCTGGACTACTTGTCCCGCTTCGGTGAGCTCAACTCCCTTTTTGCTTCGTATAAACAAAGGGGTTTGAAAGTAATTCTCTAGCGCCTTGATTTGGGTGCTAACCGCTGGTTGGGTCAAATGGAGAAGCTTTGCTGCTGAAGATATTTTTTTAGTTCGCGCCACATTCAAAAAAACTTCTAATTGGTTTCTGTTCACTATTATCATCCACCTTAAGCTTTGAATAGCTTCTATATATGAAATAATTCATACTAATATTTATATTATGCTATCCTGCTGGTATAGCCTGCGATTGATATAATCTTGAAACTTCTTTAAGTAAAAGTCTTCAAAAGATTCTGGGACCCATCCTTCCAGGTACTTGCTCTCCTCATTAGCTTTCTGAATATAGTAGTCATACATTCTAATCAATAAGCTAAGCCAAAATTTTGGAAGCTTCATATAATCATATGGCCATATATAGCAAATGGGGTTAATATCTCTAAAACAACCGGAGCAGATTCCGTTGATAATAATCAACTCGTGATCTTTTTTATCAAGCCAATCGGGAACAGGTAAAACTCTAATATCAAATTCAACTGTCTTGTTACCCGTATTAAAGGCGTAAATATATTCATTGTTCATTGGATCTTTTCTCACAACGTAGAATTTTGCCTCTCCATATTGAAATAACAATTGCTTCATTGGCATAACCTCCAGACGTTTAGTAGGATTAATTTAATTATTCGACTGTTTGATTAGATTTCCTTTTGTTTTTTAGCGAAAAGAGCAAAATAATACAACAACTCCTGGGTAGGTATATATTTAACCTATCCAGGAGATAAAGTTTGCTTTATTTAGTTATACATTGAATAGTGATAATACTACGCGTATTAAGATAACAATTAAAAAGATTAAAAGTATTTTTTTTAAATTATGTCCTTTTAATTTAATGCTAACCTTGCTTCCGATTCTAGAACCAACCATAGCACCCATTACTATAAAAAATGCTGGAACAAAGGGAACTTGACCAGTAACCGCTTTTCCTAGGAAACCCGAGGCCCCACCAGCTAAGATAATCCCCAAAGAGGTACCTATGCATATTTTAATAGGTATATTTAAAAAATACGTTAACGCAGGTATTAAAAATGCAGCTCCACCTACTCCAACTAGGCCAGCTAATATTCCTGCAAAACCACCTATTGATGCACCTATTGCCTTTTCTTTATTGCCGGAAAGGTAATTCTCTGTGTCTATATCACAGCTTGCATCTTCATCTTTTTTCTTAAACATCATCACTATGGATAAAAATAAGACAAAAGCAAATATAGCTACTAAAGCCTGTTCAGATATAAATTTAGAAGTAGCGGCGCCAAGAAAGCTCCCCACAAGCAATGGGCCACCCACTATGATAATCAGATTTTTTCTGAGATTTTTACCCTGATAATGGGTAATTGCCCCTATTAGTGCAGCAAAGAAGACTTGCGCCATGGAAAGCCCTGTAATTTGGTGAAAAGTAAATTCTACACCCAGAACTGGCAGCAAATACATAAGAATAGGGATTAGTATGGTTGCACCGCCAATTCCCAGTAAGCCACCAAAAAAACCAGATAGTACTCCCGTTAAAAGTAACGTCACCTCAACAAAAGTAAACACATTATACACTCCTTAGGTTGTCAGAAGAACCGTCTCCTGGACAACTATTCCGCTCAATAAACTCTGTTGCCACTGGGGATATGGTGCGTTCCCTGTTATATGAAATGTAAAAAACCCTATCTTGACTAAATTCTTCAACTTCATAAGCATTAATCCATTTGTTTTGATAGTAGTCTTCAATTGCAATGGCAGAAGCCAAAGAGAAGCCTAGTCCAGATCTCACGCCTTGCTTTATTGCCTGGATACTGTCAAAGAATCCCGCTATTTTCAAAGTTCCCAGAGCAACTCCAGCACTAGACAAAAACCGCTCAACTACTGCTTGAGTTCCCGAACCACTTTTTCGAAATAAAAAGGGATATTTCTTTAATTGCTCAACTGAGACTGGTGCTTCTAACTCCACATCAGGGGGAGTAATTAATAGTATCCTCTCTTGAGCGATGGGAATATACTCAATTTTATCTGCTTCAAATCTATCTCCAACTAGGCCAATATCTACTTCTCCCTTTGCTAGTGCTGCTACCACCGCTTCAGAATCATTCTGGGAAACCGTAAATCTAACCCTGGGGAAGTCTTTAGTAAACTCCGCTAACATATTGGGAAGCAGATACTCAGCAGGGACATTGCTAGCAGCAATAGATAACATCCCAACCTTTTGTCCCGACTCCTGCAAATCCCAAAGAGCAGCTTCTTTTAATTTCAACATTTCTTTGGCCCAACAATACGCTTTCTCACCAAAGGCAGTTAACACTATTTGCCGACCTAGGCGGTCAAACAACTTCTGTCCTAGACTTTTCTCTAGTCCACTTATGTGAGTGCTTACAGTGGATTGACTTAAAAACAGCATTTCTGCCGCTCTAGAAAAACTTTTTAATTCTGCAACCTTTACAAAGCATTGTAATTGTTGAAACTGCATTACTATCACCCCTATGTTCATACTATCGCTTTTATCAATAATAATCAATTGTTTCTATCTACAATTTGTATTTCTTTGTATTTTCACATTTACTATAATTGATGCTAGGATTTGGAAAGCGAGGAGGAGGTCTCCCCCCGGTCTGCAAAACCGGTGGCCGGTATGGCAAATGCCAGCTGGAGTGGGTTCGATTCCCACCGTTTTCCTCCATTTTTTTTGCAAAATAAAATTAGGAGGGGTTTTTATGAGAAAGTTTTTATTAGTTTTATCAATTATTACCCTATTGGCTGCTACAACTCTAGTAAGCGGTTGCGGTGACAATGGAGAAGTAGAAAGCGAAGGAGATTTTCAAGGCCGCCTTATGCTAACAGGCTCTTCAACTCTTGCTCCAACTATTGCTCAAATTGCCGATGCTTTTGCTGGGGAATTCGGGACTTGGGACCAGGTGGATGCTACTTTGCCTAATAAAGAAATCCAAATTGATATTTCAACTGGCGGGTCTGGTGTTGGAGCCAAGGCTGTTATCGACGGAACAGCTAATTTTGGCATGCTAGCCCGAGATGCTCGTGAAGAAGAAAAAGAATTAATTGAAGATTTTCAAGAATTTAAAGTTGGTATAGACGCTCTCTTGCTAGCAGTGCACCCTGAAAACCCTATAGCTGAGACAAGAGAAAACTTAACAAAGGAAGAAATAAGAGAAATTTTCTCAGGAAATGCTGTTACCTGGAATGATTTTGACTCTACACTACCCGATCGAGACATTGTACTTTTAGTTAGAGATTTAGGTGGCGGTGCTAACCGTGTATTCCAAAGCTCTGTTATGGGAGATGAAGAAGTTTCTTCTAGTGCTATTGAAGCTCCATCCATGAGTTCACTGGTGGGAAGACTTGCAGAAAATACAGATGCTATTGGTTATGCCTCTTTTGGAATGGTAAACCGTCATGAAGCTGAATTAGTAGCTTTCAATGTGGAAGACATCGCTCCCACAGAAGAGAATATTCTGGAGGGAACTTATCCTATCGCCCGTTCACTATACTTGGTTCGCAGTGGTGATATGTCTCTAGCAGAACAGAGCTTCTTAGAATATATTCAGTCGGAAAAAGGCCACGAGATAATATCTGAAATGGGCTTTCTTCCAGCACTTTAAAAGGTGAATCTAATGTCACCTAAGATATACGACCGGCTTTTTGAAGGGCTAGTTCGGGGACTTGCCTTAGTTGCAGTACTACTACTTGTGTTTATAGTATTCTTTATTGCCAAAGAGAGTTATCCGGTTTTTAAACAAGTTGATTTGAGTACATTTTTGTTGGGGCAGGATTGGCGTCCGTTGTCTGATCCGCCCCGGCTTTCCATTTTACCCATGCTAGCTGCAACCATAGCTGTATCCCTAGGGGCACTGTTTATTGCTTTGCCCGTGGGATTAGGTTGCGGCCTTTTTTTGTCACAAGTATGTCCTCCCCAATGGCGTCGCATAATTCGTCCTTTTTTAGACATTATGGCAGGGATACCTTCAGTGGTTTATGGATTTTTAGGAGTGATGTTATTAATACCTTTGGTAGAAAAATACTTTGATGTTAGTTCTGGAGAATCCCTCTTATGTGGTAGCATTCTTTTGGCCATTATGATTTTGCCCTTTATTATTTCCACCTGTGATGAGACCATGAGCAAGGCTGCTGCTAAGTATCTCCCTGCATCTAAGTCTCTTGGGGTTTCACGTTGGTACATGTTTAGGCACCTATTATTACCTGCTTCTAAAATTGGAATTATTTCTGGAGCAATTTTGGGAACTGCCCGCGCTATGGGAGAAACCATGGCAGTTATGATGGTAGTGGGAAATGCTGCCCTAATGCCCACATCTATTTTCGAGAGAATTAAGCCTATTCCAGCGCTAATTGCATTAGAAATGGGGTCAGCTCCCTTGGGTAGCTTGCATTACCATGCTTTATTTGCAGCTGGATTAGTATTGATGCTACTACTGGTGACAATTAATCTAATTTTTTATCTCATACGCCAGCGACTTGAGGTGTAATCTATGTTGAAAAAAAACTTAAATACCATACTAATTAAGGCTTGGGTTTATGGGTCTGCCGCCTTAGTGCTATTATCAGTGGGATTTATTATCCTCCATATTTTCTATAGAGGAGTAGGGGTCATTAGCATGGAGTTTTTATTCTCTTCCCCAACAGGAATGCCATTGGGAACCGCAGGTGGTATTTTCCCCGCGTTAATGGGAACATTGGGTTTAGGCATGATTTGTGGCTTAGTAGCCTCCCTCTTAGGAGTGGCTACAGCTATTTACCTGCGCCTCTATTGTCAATCAGCTAGAATTGAGTCTGGATTTCGCATAGTGATTCAGTGCATAGCCGGTATCCCTTCAATTGTGCTCGGACTTTTCGGCTACACCTTTTTTGTAGTTTCCTTGCAAATGGGAATGTCCCTTATGGCAGGTGGACTCACTTTAGCTATTATGATTTTTCCCGTAGTGGCAGTTACCACCGAGAAGGCTATTGCAGAAGCTGAAAGAGAACAGGTGTTAGCCTCTTATTCCTTAGGAGCATCTCGCGCCTACACATTTTTTAATTTAATTTTACCTCAATGTAAAAGTGATATTTTGTCTGGAATTATTTTAGCTACTGCTTATGCCATGGGAGCTACCGCTCCAATCATGCTCACTGCTTCAGTACTTCATGCAGGAGTGCCATCATCTCTTTTTAATCCGGTTATGGCTCTCCCCTATCATTTGTATATTCTCGCTTCAGAGCACCTTTCCTTAGAATATGCTTATGGTACTGCTTTAGTTCTAGTGGGTTTGTTACTTTTTATACACGGAATTGCATTTGCACTATTTTTGCGCACAAGGAGTGAAACCTAATGGAACCAATACTATCCATGAAGCAAGTTGATGTTTCCTACGGGAAGACCCAAGTATTAAATCAGGTCACTATGAACATAAGGAAAAACAGAATAACTGCAATCATTGGGCCTTCCGGGTGTGGTAAGAGCACCCTGCTAAAAACATTCAACCGAATGCTAGAAGAGGAACCCGGTGCAACAGTAAACGGTTCAATTTGCTTTCAGGGAACCGACATATCGAAGGTACCCCGAGAGTATATTCGTCAAAAGATAGGTTTGGTTTTTCAAACACCTACTCCTTTTCCTTTTTCTGTGGAAAAAAATATGCGGTATGCCCTTGACTATCATGGATTAAGTGGCTCTAGGAAGGCGAGCGAGATAATTGAGGAAAAGTTAAGGCTAGCAGGCTTATATCATGAAGTTAAAGATAGAATGCATCTTAGTGCTACCAAGCTATCTGGAGGTCAACAGCAGCGATTGTGTATTGCTCGGGCCTTAACTCTTGAGCCCGATGTTTTGTTATTAGACGAGCCCTGTTCTTCCTTAGACCCCAAGGCCACTATCCAAATCGAAGAGGCCTTGGCAACCCTAGCGTCACGAGTTACTATTGTTATTGTCACTCACAATCTAGCACAGGCCCGAAGAATTGCTCACGACACAGCATTTATCTGTGACGGTAAATTAGTAGAGTACAGTAACAGTAAGGACTTCTTTTCCAATCCCAAACACTCCGATACTCAAGCCTACTTAGAGGGTATGTTTGGTTAGTGTCAAGTCTTGTCAAGGGGGGTCTTCTGACAACATTGTCAGGAGAACCCCCCTTAAAAATTCTATTAGAAATAATATTCCACTAAAACTCTAGCTCTAACTTCCACATCACCAGGAATAATTGGAGTAGAAACAGCTTTGGCCTCGGCTGCCATCTCTCTCATGTAATCCGCTCGATAAGGACTGTAGCTACCACCCTCTTCTGTTATTGTTTTGATGCCTTTGATATTAATATCAGCTGCACCTGCTATGGCTTCTGCCTTAGCCTTTGCCTGAAGAGTAGCTTTTTGTAGCGCCTGCATCTTTACCGCCTCTGTATCATTTACTATAAATTGAACTGAGTTAACTTGATTTGCCCCATTTTTAATAGCTACGTCTATAACTTTACCAACTTCATCTAACTTGTCCACTGTCATCTGCAACTCATTTATAGCTTTATACACATTCTTGTATTCTGGGTTTTCCCTTCCTCCGCCTATTGGCTCTCTATAGCTATGTACCCTATATCCACTAGTTTTAATTTGATCACCCTCTAAGCCAAATTCTTTTAGTGCATTAACTAGCTCTTCAGTAAGCTGAGCGTTCTCTTTAGTAGCAGTTTCAGCTGTTTCATTACTAGTTTCTACTCCTAAAACTACTTGCGCCCTATCTGGCTCAACACTAACCTCCGCCTCACCAGTTACCCTGATAAGCCTATCTTGATTAGTTGAAGCGGCTATTGCTTCAGAATTACCTTGGGATAGCAAACCCCATCCCGCAGAGAAAATAATTAAAACTCCCAATAAACTAAGCATTAATTTTTTTTGCAACTTAAATCCCCCTTAAATAAAATTAGATTTACTAAAATAGACGGAGTAAGCATAAGGATGTTCCCATAAAGATATAGTTTGAGAATGCAATGTTTTTCACAAATACTGTGGCTAAAACTTTTTTTAACAAGCATGAAAAGGGGTTCCATTTTTATAAAAACGCGATAAACTATAAGTAACAAAAGGGTTAACGGGAGCGGATCAGCTTTAAGCTGTTAGCGAAAAGTAGTTATTTTTTTCGCAAACTAACCCACAGAAAAATTTTAAAAGGAGATGGTTTGTTATGAAAAGGTACTTACTTGCTTTGCATGGAACTCCAGTTGATCGACTTGCTATTCAAAAGGGTTTAGAGGTTGCCAAAAAGGAAAATGCCAAAATTTCCATAGTCGCTATTAGCACCACACCAAATCTACCTAAAGCTTGGCGAGATGATAATCTGCCGGAAATTTTGGAGCAAGGGGCAAAAGAAAAGGCAACTCGAGTTGCCGCAGAAGCCGAGAAATTCTTTAACGAAAATGGCGTTGAAGTAACTACGGAAGCGAAAGTTGGCGACCCTGGCAAAATCATTTGTTCTTCTAGCACGGGATACGACATGGTAATTATGCCTACACGAGGAATTACAGGTATCAGAAAGGCAATTCAAGGCTGTGTTGCTGAAATGGTTTCTAAGTGTAGCTCTACTCCTATTCTCTTCGTTAGACCACAGTAATGAAGATCATTAATAAAAAGGGATGTTTCAACTGATATTAATTAGTTGAAACATCCCCTATTTACACTCTAAACCGGCTTGAACGCCTTCTTACCTGCTCCACATAGGGGGCATTTCCAGTCTTCTGATAAGTCTTCAAAAGAAGTATCCTTAGGTATTTTTCCCTTCTTATCGCCCTTTTTAGGGTTATAAATATAACCACAGTTCACCATTTGACACTGCCACATTTTATTCTCTTCTGTCACCTTTTACCACTCCTTTTTAAGATTATTTTTCCTTCTCCCCTGCTCCAGTAAGTACTTCCACTGCAACTTCAATTAACTTGGGGTCAAATTGGGTTCCCGAACATCTCTTAAGTTCTTCAGTTGCCTCTTCAGTACTCTTTGCCTTATTGTAAGGTCTACTGTGGGTCATAACATCAAATGCATCTACTATTGCCAAAATCCTGCATTCAATCGGAATCTCTTCACCCTTAATCCCTAAAGGATAGCCTTTCCCATCCCATCTTTCGTGATGCTTTAAAATCAAATCAGCTATGCCAGCTAAGTCAGGTGAGTTTATCGCTATTCTATATCCTTTTTCTGGGTGCTGCATTACAACTTGCCATTCCTCTTCTGTAAGCTCTCCCCCCTTCATGAGAATGGTGTCCGGTATTCCTATTATACCTAAATCATGCACATGGGATAGAAGCTTGAGATTAGTAATCTTATTAACGGGTAAATTGAGCCTATACCCTATCCTTGTTGAGTATTCAGCAAGTCTCAGGTGATGACCTTCAACTGCATAGTCCCTTTCAGCTAAAGTAGCCACCAAGGAATCTATAATGCTACTGCGACTACTTTTCTTTTGGATCAGTTTTTCATGATACATTTTTTGATCCGCTTCCTTCATGGCTTCCTCTAAGGGTATATTGTTATCAACAGCTGTTCCCACTCCTAGAGAGATGCTCAATGGCAATTCTTTAGCTTCTTGATTGTACTGCTCAACTTTATGCTTTATTCTTCGTATTATTTGCTCTCCCACTTCATGGTCTGTTTTCAAGAGGATAATGGCAAACTCATCCCCCCCCACTCGCGCTAATATATCACTTTCGCGCAAGGATTGTTTTAATATTTTTGCACAATTTTTTAAAATTCTATCTCCTCGTTCGTGTCCCATAGTGTCATTGATAATTTTCAACCCATCTACATCACAGGATATAATAGATATAGGGTACTCCCTGCTTTTTTGCAATCTCTTAATTTCTACTTCAAAAAACGCTCTATTATAAATTCCCGTCATCTTATCACGCAAACTTAAATACTCCAGTTGCTTTTCACGCATAACCCTCTCAGTGTTATCCTCTATAATACCAACGCCACCTATAAGTTTTTTATCTTGGCAAAATAGTGGTGCAAACAAGGCTCGGATAGGTGTTTTTTTATTTCCTGTAACTGATGTATAATTGTCTTCGTATTGTGTCAGCTCGCCATCAAGAGTCTTTTTTATAGCCATAACAATTTTTTTATCAGGTAGTTCCAGTGTCCTTAGCCCAATAATATCTTGGCGTTTTGACCCTATTATTCTAACAAAATTATCATTGCAATCTATAAGAACTCCATCATTGTCAAAATTATAAATTCCAAGAGGTGAATGTTCAAATATAGATCGGAACTTTTCCTCACTTTTTTGCAGTGCTATCTCAGAAAGCTTTCGTTCAGTAATATCCCTAATTATAATTATCTTACCCTGAGGTATTCCCTCACTATCTATCAAACAAGATACGTTGGTAGCAATCCAGCGCTCATCATGTTTCATTTTATATACTTTTTCTGTGATTCTCTCCCCACATTCTAAAGAGACTGGTTGCTCAACAAACTTATCAAAAATTTTGTCTATAGCTAAACCAGTAAGCTCACTTTTATTTCCAAAATAGGCTTCTGCTGCTAGATTAATGTCTACTATTTTCCCATTGGAATCTACAACTAGAATTGCATCTTGAATAGAGGCAAACACATTTGAGTGTGCTTCGGATAAAAAGTTAAACATCTTAAAGCTAAAAAAATTGTAAATATAGATGATTCCTGTGAATGATAACGCAAAGGGGCTAAGATCTATATTTATAGGTGTTTTATTAAAAAGATATAACAGAAAAGTTATTCCGGGAACTAGCGACCCAACAAATAATAACAAAAATCTGTTCTTATTTTTTTCAACTGAATTGTAGTATGTATAGATTAGCATAAGACTGCTGAACATGAAGGAAAAGCTTATAAATCCTATGTGCAGCCAGTACATGCTTCCTTTACCAAAAAAAGAGATTGTAAGTCCATTAATTTGCTCAATAGATATATTACTGTAAAAATAAGAGTGCATATGGCTTGTGTTTATCATTGCCAATGTAATAATAGGAATAGCCCAAATCATTACAACTAAAGGGGGCTTTAACCATCTAGAATAACCACAGTAACGCACTACAAAAGTTATCCATAATGCCGGTATAAAGGCCAGTCCAAAATACTGAATGCGAAGCCACACAAATGCTGTCTCTAAATCATTGCTTCTAAGCTCAAAAAAATACCCTACTGAATAAATACTAGCGGCTAACATAAGAGCTGCAAAACTAATTGATCCTTCCACACTTTTGAATCTTGTAACTATACAAGCCATCGCTAGGTACATAACAGCTACAAGTAGCAGCGTATAGATAAACATTTATGTCAGCCCCCCATCATATTTTTTCTTTTTTTCTTTTATTTCTATATAATACTTCATTTTCCTCTCTTTGTTCCCATAGTTATTTTCCATGAAAACTTATTCTATATTCACGGCATTTACGACCCTAACCCTAGCAGTGTGAAACAAGCTGTGGGTATGTTTGAAGAAAAGTTTGCGGGAAATCAATTGAAGGTCTACGAGGACTAATAATCTGCACCCCTAACTACTCTCATTTAGAAGTCCTTAAGGTAGCTGTTAAGTCAGGAAAACACATACTAATGGAAAAGCCCATGGCTACTACCTTAGAAGACGCGCAGGAAATCGTAAAGATTAAAAAAGAATATGAAGCTATTCTGCAAATTGGCACATAATATCTCAATAGTTTAACTTCTTGTTAACAAAAACCATAGCTTTCCCCTTAAGGGTTAGCTATGGTTTATTTTTTTTAGGGCCTGATACCTTGACTTTAGTAGCTTTTCGTGTTCTGCCTCATCCATTACCAGTTGCTGAAAAAATGCTTTTACTGCTGGGGCATGGCTCTTTTGAGCTAGACTGGAGTACTTTCTCTGAGCTCCCCTATCATCCTCAATTGCCTCTTTTATCTCCTCTAAAAACTCCTCTAACTTAGAAACATCATACTTAACGGCGCATTGTTCATAAGAATATTTTAGCACTAATAAAGTAATATCATCCTCATTTTTTTGCTCCCCCAAAAATTTCCCAAAGTCCTCCTCTATGGCCTTTACAATTTCCCCAGAAGTTGATTCTACGTTCTGCTTCAAAAGCGCTTGAATTCTATCCCCATATTGACTTCCATCCCTGGTCTGCTCTAAGAGGCCATCCGTAGTCAATAGCAGTACCGCATCTGCATCTAGCTTTATATACTGATCCTCATAGCTCATCATCTCCCGCTCGATGCACTTGAGACAGGTAATCCTCCAGTTCCAAGCTCCATCACCTTCCCGTTCTTTAGAAGAAAAAGAGGGGGGAGTTGAAAACCCACACTACTGTATGTAATTTCTTCCGTCTTAATATCTATAACGGCTAAGAAAATACAAACAAAGTAATCTCCCGGGAAGTTCTCCTGATGATATTTCTCCACTATGTAGTCAATAATCTTTTTAGGAGATACTATTTGTCCCGGTTGGTGCTTCAGCGCAAAGTATCCTTTCACCGTTTCGATAATAAAATTATTTAACATTGCGCTATCCAGCCCGTGACCTGAAACATCTGTTTAGTTAAAGAGCTCTCGTGAATTAAACGGGCCTTCTCTAACTCCATTCCCAACCGCTGAAAAAGATCCTGATTTTTTGCAGTAACCCGAATTCTGTACCTAAACTGGTCATCCTCAAAGGGCATCAATAGATAATCATCTCCACCCAGGTCTATGAAGTGATTGATTTTATCTGATTCCCCTTGTTTAAAAAGACCCAAAATACTTACTCCTCTTAAGCTTTCCCGCAACTTTTTCACTTCATAGCTTTCTTGGGTGTGTAAGTCCACAACTGCAATGTGAGGAGTTACAGGCTCAGCAAGGACTTCCTCAACAGTTTTAACTGCAGCCACTTTCACTTGACCATATTCTCTTTCCAAGACAGCCTTAATTCTACTTATAAGCCCTTTATCCTCACTTATTACTATAACTTTCACTTTCACCACTCCATACTTCTAATCTTTCTCCTCATTATATCCCATTAATTATTAGGCATCAAACAAAATGCAGATTTAAAGGTAAATATTCCCCTATGTCGAAATAAGTTATTAAAAATATTCTAAAATAGGCGGTGAGCAAAATAAATACAGGAGTTGGACTAGTATTAGCTGGTGGCGGAGGTAAAGGGGCTTATCAAATAGGAGTCTGGAAAGCCCTACGGGAATACGGTGTAGATAAAAACATTACAGCAGTATCCGGAACCTCTGTGGGAGCATTAAATGCAGCACTATTTGTACACGGAGATTATCAACTGGCGGAAAAGGTGTGGTTATCAATTTCCCAAGATAAGATTTTATCTTTAGACAAAGATAAACTAATTAAGCGTTTGGTATCCTTAGGGCTTACGCGCTTTTTTCCAATCACATCTATTATCTCCTTTGCTACCAACGCATCAAAGCATGGAGTATTTACAAGAACAGGGCTTTTAGAAATTATAAATAACTACTTAGATTTAAATTTAGTTAAAAATTCCCCTATACCCTGTTATGCTACTTGCTTTTCCTTAAAGACATTTAAATCTGAATACTTTAACCTAGATGGAACTGAGGTGGATAAAATCATGTCTATCCTACTTGCCACCTCCGCCATTCCCTTTGTCTATGACGAAGAAGAGATCGATAATAAACACTATATAGACGGAGGGGTCAGAGATAATTTGCCAATACAACCCCTTTATGATAAGGGCTATAGACACATCTTAGCCATACATTTAAGCAGGGATAGCATTATCAACAAGAAAGACTTTCCCCAGGCAAATATTATAGAAATATTGCCCCAAGAGGACCAAGGTGGCTTAATTTCTGGAACACTGGACTTCTCAGCTGAAAGCGCTATGTTGAGGATGCAACAGGGCTATACAGACGGAGTTAGAGTAATAAAAGCAATTTATGAAAGCGGAAAGCTCCAACTAGATAAGAAAGCTGTTTTAGAACAGGGTAGCCGCCAAGAGGCTGAGTATCTGAATAAAAGAACATTCTTATTAAAGAACCGACAAGACACAAAAAGAGATTTACATAAAATGCTAACTGACTTGGAGGAATAGACAGCATGAGCAATCTTCAACTGGATTATCCAACAGGATTAAATCAATCCGACAAAACTGAAATTCAACAGCTAATCAACGCTACAGCTATTATGCAAACACAAAGCACTTCTGAGGTAACTAAACTAGTAATGGACAGTGTGGTCTGCCTTACTACCAGTGAAGCTAAAGCTAAGGAACTTGCTGAACAGGGTTTCCTGGATAGATTCTGGGGTCGCCTAACTGGAAAAAACCGCGTTCTTGATGCTGAAATCAAGGTGAACCTTGCTAAATCACAGTTTGCTTCCCAGCAGTTAATCCAAAAGCTAGCTGAAGAAAACAAACTCTCCTTTGATATGATAGTGGCCATTAACAACAAGTTAAACACACTGTCCTTGGAAACAGATAGAGAAATTAATGAAATCTACGATACATTAAAGGTTTATTTCAAGAAAGTCTGCTCTAAAATATTGAAGCTAGAAACAAGGCTGGACAAACTAGAGCGAGATGTACAACTTCTTCACTGGAAATCAACAATTGGCTATCATTCTTATAATGGCATTGATTATTGTGAGTTGCCTGAACTAGAAAAGATTATCTGCGTCGTCAATGACTTCTACACTATTTCTAAAGGAAACTGGTCAACTGATGAATTAATGGTTTTTTTCAAAGCCACATTAGCGGAAGTAGGTATTGATGTAAAAAAAACTGTTTCTTATAATGATTTCTTTTTGTACTTAAGCGAAAAACCTGAGTTGATTAACAGACTATTTGAAGATATCCAGATTGATAATATTATTAATGCAGAGATATTTCATGTTCCAGTTTTAAAAGGTGTTGATAAACTGCTACAGCTTGATGGTGAAGAAAAATACCTAGTAGACACAGTTGGCCAGCAGCTAGAAGTAGCTAACCTAGTAGTGCAACCAACGCAAATAAAGGCATCATTGGTTAGTCAATACCTGAAAAATCAAGCTTTTACTACCACAACTAAGGAAATACAAGTATTTGATTTTGCCGTTGAGCTACTAGTTAACCTTAATATTGTAGCTAACAACAAAAATACTCCTTTAGAACCTATCAGCCCCCGAGTGGCGAGTGCAGAAGTAGAACCAAGCGAACAGTGCCCAAAATCTTTTATAGAGGTATCAGGTGAATGGGTTTATTATATTAATAAAGCAGACAATCACTCTATCTATAAATGTAAAAAAGATGGAAGCGAAAAGACAAAGATAAACAATGTCCCCAGTGGATGTTTAAACCTAATCGGAGATTCTATCTACTATATTAAGGCAAATTCGGTTGATTTGAGTAGACCATTGCACCATATTAAAGGTGAATTGCGCAAAGTCAACTTAGTTGATGCTAGCGACAATGTTCTTTTTGATGAAAAAGCTATCTCCTCTTTAAACCATTATGGTGATACACTGTTTTTTTGTTCTGGCAAGAATATTTGCAGTATAAATATCCCTGAGGACAATTTTAGGATAATAACAACAACCGAAGACTCTCCTCAGTGCTTGAACATAATTGACCACTGGATCTATTACATAGACAACTTCGGAGAGAAAATCTGTCGAATTGCAACAGAGGGAAGCACTCAAGAAGTAGTTTACATAAGCAACAATAAAAACTTAAATAACCTTATAATCTATAGTGAATACTTATATTTTACTAGAAACAAGGATTTAGTTAAGACAGACCTTACAGGGAATAACCCAATCATTTTAAGTAAAAATAAAAACCACAGTTATTTATACCCGAGCAATGGGTATATATACTTTATCGAAGACGTAATAGCTTCAAAGCACAGTTATCGCACCATCTGCAAGGTTGACACTCAAGGTAATAGTGATAATCTAGTTAGTTTCGAAGAGACCTATGCCTTTGCCATTAGTAATAACAAAGTGTTTTTTATAAATTCACGTAAGGGTGTAGAGGGAGCTTTATCTTCTGTACTATCAAACTATTTATTGTTATAAGAAGGATTTTTTAGGAATGTGACAAATATATGTAAAAAAAGTGTTGTTGGAGGACCGCTTATGGATAGTACTAACTGCATAGAAAAACTCAGAGAAAGTGAGGATAGGTTTCGTCAACTGGTCGAGAGTATTGACCAGGTATTTTGGTTGCGCTCTTACGACGATAAGCACCTCCTTTATATAAGTCCCGCCTATGAAAAAATTTGGGGAAAGTCCTGTGAAAGTCTCTATAATAATCCCGTTTCCTTTTTGGATGCGGTTCACAAAGAGGATCTGGATGATGTAGTTGCAGGAATGGAGCAGTTTAAGAAAACTTACTATTTAAATATAGAATATAGAATCGTCAGGCCTGGTGGAGAAATACGCTGGATATGGGATCGATCATTTCCCATTAAAGATCAAAACGGTGTAGTAATTCGCCATGCAGGGCTAGCTGTAGATATTACTGATTTTAAAAAGACACAAGAAGCTCTTTTAGTAGAGAAATCTAATTTTAAGTCTCTGTTTACACAGACTAATGATGCTATTGTTTATTTTGACAAAAAGTTTAATGTATCCAATGCCAATAGGCAATTCTGTAAATTATTTGGTGTTTTACTACCTGAAATAATAGGTAAAAACGTCTACGATGTAGTAGACCCTATGCAGAAAAACAGTGATTACTACTGCTGTAATATACTTAAAGGGGAAACTGTAGAAACTGAAACTGTTCGATATCACAAAAACGGAACACCTATTCAAGTCTTTTTAAAGGGTGTCCCTGTTTACATTAATAATAAAGCTGTAGGTGGCTATGGAATCTACAGAGATATCACAGAACGTAAATTGGCAGAAATTGAACTCGCTCAGCTTTATAGCAGACTAAATCAAGAGCTTGACAAAGCCAGGTTAATTCATGAAAGAGTACTCCCAAAAAAGCTCCCGCAAATCCCCGGTGTTTCTGTAGCCACTTATTTCAAGCCAGCTTACAAACTAGGCGGCGATTTCTACAATGTAAAAAGAATAGATGACAAGCTACTTATCTATTTATCCGATGTAACTGGTCACGGTTTAGACGGTGCTCTGCTGAGTTCTTTTGTGCACAACACAATAAGTAGCTTTATCTCTGCATTTCCCATTGAGAAGATCACTCCTAAAGAAATTCTCCAGTTCCTGCTAGATCAGTTTATAGATCAGCAGTATCCTGGTGATTACTTTATCAGCATCTATATAGCTGTGCTGGACTTAAACACAAATAAGCTAACATACTCCTGCGCTGGGTTTCACGACCGACCTCTAGTTCAGCTTGGAAACGGGGAGCAACTACACTTATTTAGTAAGTGCTTACCCATTTCCGGAGCTTTACAGAGAAACCTATATGAATTTACAGAAAAAGATATTTATTTGATGCCCGGCACGACTATTTTTTTCAACACTGACGGACTAACGGAGCAACTAGTAGATAATTCAATGTATGATCAAAGGCTGGAGCAAGTTTTCTTTGACCATTGCCACTTATCTTCAGATGTGATTATGCAGGCGGTGAAGGAAGACTTTTATAAATTTAACGAAAACTCACTTCAAGGAGATGACGATATCACTTGCTTAGTACTACAGCTTGATGCAGCTGAAAAAATTACATATCACTGGGAGCTAAAAAGCACTTTTGAAGAGTTGGAGCGCTTGTATTCTGAAGTTTTCCCTCAGGTTGCTATCCACCTAGAGGACGAAATCTCGTTGCATTGTCTCCAAGAGATAGTATCCAACGGGATGGAGCACGGAAATAAATTAAACTTACAAAAAAAGGTGTTTATTGATTTAATTGTTACTGATGGTTATGTTTTAGTAACAGTGGAAGATCAAGGAGATGGATTTGATTGGATAAAAAAGAAAAATGAAGCTGAAGATATCTTCCATGGTCAAGAAAGAGGGCGCGGTATAATTATGACTCAGATTATGTGCGACTACTTGTTTTACAATGATAAGGGCACTAAAGCCTATTTAGTTTTAAGAAGTAAGTAAAAACCATTGATTTCAGTATAGTAACAGTGATATAATTTTCATTGTGTTTGATAACACAATATTTAAAACAAGGAGCTTGAACACTAATGCGAGATTTAAACAAACAAGTATTTGTAACAGGATTAGCACTACTTGCCATGTTTTTGGGAGCTGGCAACCTTATTTTTCCTCCTATGCTGGGATTACAAGCGGGAGATGATCTTTGGCCAACTATTTTAGGATTTATTCTCACCGGGGTAGGACTTCCTCTAATGGGAGTAGCTGCAGTGGCAAAAGCTGATGGAGATTTAGAGCACCTTGCCAACAGAGTTCATCCCCTTTTCAGCAAGATTATTACTGTAGCAGTTATTTTATTAATCGGCCCTCTATTAGCCATACCTAGGACTGCTGCAACTACCTTCGAGGTAGCAGTTAACCCTTTTTGGAACGGCTATACACAAATTGGGCTTTTGAGCACTACTGTGCTATTCTTTTTAATTACTCTGTTTTTCGTTCTGCGTCCTACTAGGTTGTTGGACAACATAGCCAAAATTTTAACTCCTTTTCTAGTCCTCTTTTTAGGAATAATTATTGTAAAGGGAGTTTTGAGCCCTGCTGGGCAGATGGGACCGGGACAGTTTGCTACACCATTTTCTCAGGGTTTTTTAGAAGGTTATAACACTATGGATGCCCTAGCATCTGTTATTTTCGGCCTAGTTATTGTCAATTCAATCAAGGCTAAGGGCATAACTGATAGGGATTTAGTTGCCAAAATAACTATTGGGGCCGGTGTAATAGCAGCAATTGGATTGTCCGCAATTTACATTGGAATTGGCTACATCGGCGCTACCACAGGCACTCTTTATACAGGGGATAATCACGGTCAGATGCTGTCTTTTGTAACAGCAACACTGCTAGGCTCAACAGGTCAAATGGTAATTGCCGTGGCCATGACCTTGGCGTGCTTGACTACATCTATTGGCTTAGTAGCTAGCTGCGGTGCTTATTTCAGTCGTTTAACCAATAACCGAGTCAGTTACAACCAGGTTTGCTTGCTTACAGTATTAGTCAGTGCCAGCCTAGCTAACCTGGGTTTAGCAAAAATTCTTGAGTTTTCAGTTCCACTACTGATTACTATCTATCCAATTATTATAGTCTTAATATTATTATCCCTATTTCATGGGCTTTTTCAGGGAAAGAAATCTGTTTATGTGGCCTCAATTTCTGTAACTACCGCATTGACTGGTATTAATTTAATAGGGACCTGGTTCAATGTTAATTGGATAGGTGATACCATGGCTTTATTGCCTTTAGCAGGCCAAGGCCTTGAATGGATGCTCCCAGCACTTATTTTTGCTTTGTTTGCCTTTTTCACTGGAACTACTGAACCGGAAATACAATCTAGTATGAATTCGGCTAAATAGATTTTCACAAAAGCATAATAAAACCTAGAAGTTAAAACCCCTATGGGTTCGCTTCTAGGTTTTTGCTTGCTCCGATATTATTTTACTGCTCTCGTTTAGTATAGTGCGTGTGAAGTAGCTTGTGAGCTAACTCACTGTTTGGTTTATCAAGGTATTCCTTATATAGCTTTTGGACTGCTGGGTTTTGGTGAGATTTACGTAGCTTACTTTGTTTATCGTCTTTGTAAATTCCTTCTGCCCGTACTGCACGGAAGTCAGTTGCGTCCTTTTCCACAGCAGTGCGAATAGGTTGGCCTCCACCATTTACACAGCCACCTGGGCAGGCCATTACTTCTACAAAGTGATATTGAGCTTCTCCTGCTTTTATCTTTTCTAGTAGTTTTCGGGCGTTACCTGTGCCGTGGACGATTGCTGCCTTTACTGTGATGTCCCCTACTGGTAAAGCTACTTCTTTTACTCCTTCTAGACCTCTAACAGCTTCGTACTCAATCTCTTCCTGCTTTTTTCCTGTCACTACTTCCACTACTGTTCGCAGCGCTGCTTCCATTACGCCACCAGTAGTACCGAAAATAACTGCGGCTCCTGTGGATTCCCCTAAGGGGTTGTCGTACTCACTATCAGGAAGTCTGTTAAATTTAAGGCCTGCTTGTTTTATCATTTGAGCTAGTTCTCTGGTACTTATAACTGCATCTACGTCTTTTAGTCCATCGTGATTTAACTCCGGACGATTAGCTTCAAACTTTTTGGCAATACAGGGCATTACAGATACTACATAGACTTTTTCTGGGTCAACTCCAGCCTGTTTTGCGTAGTAGCTTTTTAAGATAGCTCCCATCATTTGCTGAGGAGATTTACAGGTGGATAGGTTGTCTATAAAGTCAGGGTAGTAATGCTCTAGGAATTTGACCCAGCCTGGACTACATGATGTTATTAAGGGAAGGTTTCCCCCTGCTTCTAGTCGTCCTAGCAGTTCGTGACCTTCTTCCATTATTGTTAAGTCTGCGGCAAAGTCTGTGTCAAATACTTTGGCAAATCCTAGGTTTTTAAGGGCTGTTACCATTTTACCTGTAACTATAGTTCCCGATGGTAGGCCAAATTCTTCTCCTAGGGCTACCCGCACCGCTGGTGCTGTTTGCACTACTACATGGAGATCTGGGTTATCTAGCGCTTCCCATACTTTATCTGTGTCGTCTTTTTCTCTTAGGGCTGCCACCGGACAAGCTTGGATACATTGCCCACAGTTAATGCAGGGAACTTGGTCTAAGCTCAAGTTAAAAGCCGGCTCTACTTTAGTGTCAAAGCCCCTTTCGGTGGCTTGGATAACTCCCACTTGCTGTACTTTATGACATACTGCTACACAGCGCCGACAGAGGATACACTTACTTGGGTCTCTTACGATAGAGGGAGATAGTTCATCTGTTTCAAATTGGGGTGACTCTCCTGGGTAGCGTATTTCTCTAATTCCCAACTCTTCTGCTAGAACTTGTAATTCACAGTTACTGTTTCTGTGACAGGTGGTGCATTCCCGATTATGGTTAGATAAGATTAGCTCTAATAGGGTTCGTCGTGTTTTTCTTAAGTGAGCTGTGTTGGTTTTCACTTCCATTCCTTCGCTTACGGGTAGCATACAGGATGCCTGCAATGACCGAGCTCCTTTTACTTCCACTAGGCACATGCGACAGGCACCTATCTCATTGATTTCCTTTAGGAAGCAAAGAGTCGGGATGTTTATTTTTAGTTCTCTAGCGGCCTGCAGTACGGTGAAATCAGCAGGTACCGTTACACTGTGGCCATCGATGGTCAAGTTTATTTTTTTCATTTATAACTCCCCCTTTACTGTTGATGCCTTTTTTCGATGGCTTTTGTTGGACATTTGCTGATACATAGTCCACATTTGATACAGGCTTCATTGTCTATACTATAGAGCTGCTTTGGTTTGCCGCTAATAGCCTGTACTGGACAGGTACGAGCACATAGTCCACATTTGCGACACTTTTCTTCCTCTATTACATATTTGAGGAACGCTGTACATACTCCCGCAGGACAGATCCGCTCTTCTATGTGGGCTTCATACTCTTTTCTAAAGTAGCGCAAGGTGCTTAGAACTGGGTTAGGAGCAGTTTGACCTAGTCCGCACAGAGAAGCTGTTTTGATGGTGCCCGCCAGGTCTTCTAGCTTTTCTATGTCCCCTGGTTCTCCTTCATTGTTGGTTATCCGCTCTAGTATTTCTAGCATTCGCTTGGTTCCGATTCTACACGGAGGACATTTACCACAAGATTCTTCTACTGTGAATTCTAGGAAGAAGCGGGCCACGTCCACCATACAGGTATCCTGGTCCATTACTATTAGCCCACCAGATCCCATCATGGAACCTAAGGCAATGAGTGTATCGTATTCAATAGGAGTATCTATGTGTTCTGCTGGGATACATCCCCCTGAGGGGCCTCCAGTCTGAGCAGCTTTAAATTCTTTGCCTCCAGGTATTCCTCCCCCAATGTCATATATTACGTCTTTTAGGGTTGTTCCCATGGGAATTTCAATTAGTCCAGTGTTGTTGATTTTACCCCCTAAGGCAAATACTTTTGTTCCTTTGCTTTTTTCCGTACCTATTCCGCTATACCATTCTGCACCCTTTAGGATTATTTGTGGTACGTTTGCAAAGGTCTCTACATTACTTAAAAGGGTGGGCTTATCCCAAAGACCTTTTACTGCTGGGAATGGGGGTCTTGGTTTTGGTTCTCCCCGTTTACCTTCGATGGAAACTAACAGTGCTGTTTCTTCACCACAGACAAAGGCTCCTGCACCTAGTCGCAGCTCTAAATCGAAGTCAAATTCAGAGCCGAAGATATTATCGCCCATTACCCCTGCTTCTTTAGCCTGGTCTATTGCTATTTCCAGTCGCTTTACTGCCACAGGGTATTCAGCCCGAACGTAAATGTACCCCTTATTAGCACCAACTGCATAGCCTGCAATTGCCATGGCTTCTAGTAGTGCATGAGGATCCCCCTCTAAGACACTTCGATCCATGAAGGCTCCCGGATCCCCTTCGTCAGCATTGCAGCATACAAATTTTTGGTCTCCCTCAGCTTTGTGTGTAAACTCCCATTTTAGACCCGTGGGGAAGCCGCCACCTCCACGACCTCTTAGCCCAGAGCCCTTTGTTTGTTCGATTACCTGCTCTCTAGTCATCTCTGTGACTGCTTTGGCTAGTGCCTTATATCCGTCTTTTGCAATATATTCATCAATTACCTCTGGGTTGATAATTCCACAATTTTTCAGAGCAATTCGCTGTTGGTTTGCTAATTCCACCTCTTGAGCATAATCCTCTACCACATGTCCATTAACTAAATGTTCTGCAATTATACGCTTGGCTTTTTCCGGTGTTACTTTTATGTACGTAGTCTTAGGTTGACCTGGTGTATAAACCTCTACCATAGGTTCTAGCCTGCAAACTCCTAGGCATCCCGTTTGCGCTAGGGTTACTCTAGCTAAACCTCTTCTTGTAATTTCCTGGGTGAAAGTTTCGTAGACTGAGCCGGCACCAGCAGCCATGCCGCAAGTTGCCATTCCCACTACTACCCGAAGGCCTTTGCTTTCTGGAGACATATTTGCAGCAGCTAGGGTCTGCTCTTTTATTTCCTCAAGCATTTCTTGGTTCATCATTTTCATCCCCCCAGACCTTTTCTAAGTACTGTTTCATAATTTTCTCCACCTGATCTGTATCAAGTTCCCCGTATACTTCGTCGTTAATGGTCATTACTGGAGCTAGCCCACATGCACCTATACAGCGTGTAGCTTCCAAAGAGAAGTTTCCATCCGGTGTAGTCTCGCCTATTTGTAAGTTCAGGGTATCTGCGATCTTTTCTACTATTGCCTGGGCTCCCTTTACATAACAGGCAGTACCCATACAAACATTTATTTGATACTTGCCTTTGGCCTTTAAAGTAAACTTTGAGTAGAAGGTAGCCACTCCGTAGACATCCGACAAGGGGACATCTAGTTCATGGGCTATGAACTTCTGTACCTCTAAAGGCAAGTGACCAAATAAATCCTGAGCTTCATGCATTACCGGGATAAGGGCTCCTGGCTTCTCCTTGTGGATAGCAATAAATTGCGACAACTGCTCAAATTTGTCAGTTTGACAGCTACAATTGCTCATTTAGTTTTCAACTCCCATCGAATTTTGTGCTAATATTTACAACTAATTAGAATATTTAGATATCTATAATAACATTCTACAGTGAGTAATATTTTCCTCCTTTAAAAAGAACCCTAAGAAATAATGCCTCCAAAAGGGTAAAAAAAAAGAGACCGTTCTACTAACAATGTTGTCAGTAGAACCGGTCCCTCAATAGCTTTGAGAGCTTGCTTTATCTTTCAAGGTTATGCTTTTTGATAAAGTCCTTTAATATTTCGTCTAAATTTGGGCTCCCCACTTCATCTAATTCATAATGGACACGGGTGCAAGGCTTTTTAATATCGATAACTCTAGTCAAGTCAATAGGAGTTCCTATAATAACAGCTTCGCAACCAGTGTTATTAATCGTCTCTTCCAGGTCTTTTAATTGCTGCTCGCCGTAACCCATAGCAGGCAATAATACGCCAATGTGAGGATAGATTTCAAAGGTTTCACTTAGTTTCCCTACTGTATATGGACGAGGGTCTACCACTTCTTTCGCACCAAAGCGCTGAGCGGCAATTGTCCCAGCTCCAATTTTCATTTCACCATGAGTCAAAGTAGGTCCATCTTCTACTACTAGTACTCGCTTATCTTTGATAACATCAGGATCATCTACGCTAATCTTAGATTCTGCTTTAACAATAGCAGTATCTGCATCAACCACTCTCTTGATATTTTCCTCTACTTGAGCCACTGCATCAGGAGTGGCACTGTCAATTTTATTGATAATTGCCACATCAGCAATTCTCAAGCTAACTTCACCTGGATAATAGCTTAGCTCGTGTCCAGGTCGATGCGGGTCTAATACGGTCACTGCTAAATCAGTTTCATAAAAGGAAAAGTCATTATTCCCGCCATCCCATAGGATTACATCGCAGCCATCGGGATCATCCTCTGCTGCTCGTAAAATATCTTCGTAGTCCACCCCTGCATAGATAATGTTTCCACGAGTAACATGAGGTTCATACTCTTCCATTTCCTCAACTGTACAATTGTGTTTCTTTAAGTCATCTACCGTAGCAAATCGTTGCACTCGTTGTTCATTTAAGTCACCGTAAGGCATTGGGTGTCTTACGGCAACCACTTTAAGATTATGAGCCATCAACAATTCAATAATTTTTCGAGATGTTTGACTCTTCCCACAGCCTGTCCTAACAGCACACACAGAAATAACAGGCTTATTGCTTTTCAGCATAGTATTTTTTGGCCCAATCAATACAAAATCAGCACCTGCAGCGTTTACAATAGCACTTACATTCATTACATCGTTATAGTTTATATCACTGTATGCAAATACGCATTCATCTGCTTTTAGCTCTTTTATCAGTTCCGGCAACTGTTCCTGAGCATAAATAGGAATCCCTTCTGGATAAAGCTCCCCAGCTAGTTCAGGTGGATACTTCCGACCATCTATATCCGGTATTTGAGCTGCTGTAAAGGCTACTACTTTGAAGTCTTTGTTATCCCGATAATATGTATTGAAATTGTGAAAATCTCGCCCAGCTGCCCCGATAATTATTACATTTTTTTTAGTCAACTTGCTCACTCCTTAATTATTGATTTAGCTCTTTAATTACTCTATTTTATACTATCTTACTGGCTATGTAAATGCTCAAGGGTCAATTGTTTTAATGCTTCAGTATTAATTCTTTACAAAGAGCACACAATAAGCACTAAGTATTATTTACCATAAGTGGTAATAATTAAACCAAAAAGAAGGAGATCGTTATGGAAGTAGTAACCCGAGCAATTATCGTTTATCTATGGTCAATTTTAATCCTTCGTCTGCTAGGCAAGGGTTTAACATTTCAGCAAAAGCCTTATGATTTCGTAGTAATGATGCTAATAGGGTCAGCATCAGCAGCACTAATAGTAAATCGAGATGTTCCCCTTCTAAATGCCCTAGCAGCTTTAGCCGTATTAGGTTTAATGCACAGCATTTTAAGTCTTAGTACACTTAACAATTATCTTAAGACTATCATCGGGGGACAACCAGACTTACTTATACGCAACGGACGCATCGTTAAGGCAAATCTCATAAAAAACCAAATAAACCTGAACCAGCTTCAAGCTGCATTGAGAATAAAAGGGTATCGGAGGATACACGATATTGAGTTTGCCACTTTAGAAGCAAATGGTCAGCTTTCTGTTATCCCAAAATCACAAGCAAGGCCAATCACCCCTACTGATGTCAAGTTAGCTACAAGTTACGAGGGCATACCTACACCTTTAATTATGGATGGTAAAGTCTTTCATGAAAACCTTAAAGCATTAGGTCTAGATCATATCTGGTTAGAAAATGAGCTTATCAAAAGAGATTTAAGTAAACCACAGGATGTGTTATTAGCCCTTTTAGATACCGATGGAAGTCTCTATATAGCAGAGCAACCTCCAATCAATGTAATTAAATCGTTTTTCATCGGCGAGGGAAAAGATAAACCCAGTGCAAAGAACTCAAGTTAAGAGCCTAGATAATAATTCACCTTAACATTATTAGAATCTGTAATTATTACTTTTATAGTTGGTTGCAGTTCTGAAGAAGCAAAACTAGACGAAAGCGCTATTGAGTTTATTGAAGAAGAAGTGCTTCTGGAAACTGATGGTTCTTATCACTTGGTAGGAGTTTTAGAAAATAAATCTAACTACAAATTAGATCTTTCTATCTGGACTACTGCCTACAATGAGGATGACGTACAAATAGACACTGGAGTAGCCAACGTCTATGGCCTAGAACCAAATGGAAAAGCAGAGTTTCAAGGTAGAATTACCAATAAGGACATGCATTCATATAAAATAAGCCGCTTGGTAATTCAGTATGAAGAAGATAGCGATCGTTTCAGACAAAGTGAAATAGATTTGTAGATTAAATTTAAAAGAGAGGGAATTCCCCTCTCTTTTATTAATAGCTTATGTTCACTTCTTTCAATTGACTGGAACTGTAATTATAAAAGTTGTTCCTTCACCTAACTTGCTCTTTATATTAAGGCTACCACCCATTTCATCCACTATCCGAAAACAGGTTAACATCCCTAAGCCTGTACCAGCTTCCTTAGTTGTATAAAAGGGTGTTCCAATTTTATTTAGTGTTTCCTCGTCCATACCACACCCTGTATCCTTAAATGTAATCTCAACTTCCTCTTTATCTTTTATATAATTAGTGGTAATAGTCAATACACCTTTTTTATCCATAGCTTCAATACAGTTTTTGATTATATTGATAAACACCTTCTTTATTTGGTCAGGGTCTTGTTTCACTTCAGGTAACGAATAGCAATCTGTAACTATTTCAATAGACTTCTCGTCTGCTATTGATTTATGCAGTAACACTATATCTTCTATTATGTTATTAATATCAAAGTTGACCTCTTTACTTGCATTGGGCTTAGCTGTATTCAAAAGTTCTGTAATAATTCCCTCAATTCTACTGATTTCACTTATTATTAGCTGATAATATTTCTGATCTTCTTGGCCTAAGTGCTCCTTATTTTGAAAAAGCTGCATAAAACCCTTAATAGTGGTCAGTGGATTTCTAATCTCATGGACAACTCCTGCTGCCAATTGGCCCGCTGTTTTTAACTTTTCAGAGCGAATTAGTTCCTTTTCCAATGAGTTCTTGTGTTCAACCATGTTATTGAACGCTTCATTCAGAATTTGGATTTCACTATATGTATTACTCTCTTTAAGGAAACGATTTTCTTTCCCTCACCATATTCAGAGGTGGCTACAACCAATTTCTGAATAGGAGCAACAATATAGTCTGAAAACTTCACAATTATCAAAGTTGTAACTGATATTACAATTCCAAATAGGAGTAAATACTGTTTTAGTAAGCTCTTTAGAGGATTATAAAGCTCCTCTTCCGGCACACTTATAACAACATACCAATCATTATTAAATCCTGGGATTTGCTCTATTTTGACAAATGTGTTAATAGTCTGGTCTTTGGCATTGTAATAAGTAGTGTTACACTCACTAAGTTCCCTTATTTTATTAATGGTTAGTTTTTGATCCATTAGGTAGTTTTCAGTTAATATCTTAGAATAGTCTGGGTGGGCTATCACATCACCATTTCCATTGATTAAAAATGCATACCCACTTAAACCCACATCCTGCTGGCGCTCAGTAAAGCTCTCAATTTTCTGCCATAAGTGCCTTAAGTTAAAGGAAGGACTAACTACTCCAATCAACTGGCCTTGTTGGTCCTCTACAATCTCACCTAAAACTAATAAAGGCCTCTTCACCGCTGGAGATAAATAGACATCTGACATATAGATTTCGTTTTGAATGGCCTCTTTAAACCACCGCCGATTACTAAAGT
The DNA here is from genome assembly GCF_050433185.1 of Desulfitispora alkaliphila. Taxonomy (NCBI): domain Bacteria; kingdom Bacillati; phylum Bacillota; class Desulfitisporia; order Desulfitisporales; family Desulfitisporaceae; genus Desulfitispora; species Desulfitispora alkaliphila. The sequence goes on along the minus strand of NZ_JBNPXS010000006.1, from coordinate 25,997 downwards.
CGTTTCCTATAAGCTCTCCTTCAGAAGTATCAGCTATTACTGTTCCCATGTGATCCACAAGTATAACGCCAAAGTACATATTATAGGAATTTAAAAAATGCTCAAATTCTCTTTCCAACTCATCAAATGTGGATTGGGGGTCTCTGATTACGGGGTTTTTAGCCATGTAGTTTGTATTAGCTAAGGTTTCTGCTATAATCTGTTCTATAGCCGCTGCCATAGTATCTCCAAATATGATTGAGTTTTTTTCCAGGTGATTTTTCAATACTTCTTTTTGGTTTTGGTAAGAGAAAAAGCCTACTAGTATTATAAGAACAACAAAAAGACCCAAAAAGTATAGCAGTAATTTTGATTTGATAGTCTTAAACATAGTTACTTCCCTTCTGCATGAAAATTTCGACAGATATGGTAACTGTTCTACAGTGCTTCTGAAAAACCTTCATTTCCAGTTTCTATTTTGTTTCACTTTTCCAAGCATCTAGCTTTTCCATGACTAAATCATAGGTTTGGTATGATATCTCCGGCAGGGTTCCTCCCAGCATAGCTTTGGCAAAGTCCACTATTCTATCGCTAACTACCTCAGGGCTAAATGGCCCCCCATCTCCAATCATCGCTTGTGCTTCCTGCCGCGCTTGCGGGAATATATTGATCTTTTACCTCTTTTGAACCCTTACCCTTTTCATAGGCATTCCTCCCTTGAACTTCTGCTCTAGGTGCAGGTGCATACCCTCGTTGTGCTAAACTGGTTACCTCCATAGTATCTACCTCCAATTTGTTAGTTTTTCCTATAGATATTATCGGTAATATTTAGAAAAAGTTGAGTACAAAATGCTTCTTTAAAACTACTAATTTGTTATAATAAGCCTATATATGAATTTCTACAGCAGAAATGGAGGATATTAAATGAAAAGGAGTATGATAAATGAGTAAAAAGCGCTTAATAGCCCTAGGTATCGTTGCAGTCTTACTTATAATTAATGTGTTATTACCCTTTCCTTCAGATGATTTTAAAATATCTTCTGACCAGAACTGGAAAGAGGACGTTTACGCCGAAGGCGGGCCAGAAGAGTTGGCATTACTGAGCATAGATGGAGCAATTGTAGATAGCACCCCCTCTAGCTTTGGAAATAGGCCGGCCTATGACCACCAGACATTTTTAAGTCAACTGGAACACGCCTTTACAAGCGATAGGATTGAGGGCATTATTCTTCGAGTTAACTCTCCAGGAGGGGGAGTTTATGAAAGTGATGAGATTTATCAACACATAATAGACCTTCAAAGAGAACACCCTAAGCCACTAGTAGTTTACATGGATAAATATGCCGCATCAGGTGGCTACTATATCTCAGCACCAGCTGATAAAATTTTTGCAAATCGAAACACAATAACTGGCTCTATTGGGGTCATTATTGGAAACTATAACTACCACCAACTTGCCGAGAACCACGGTGTATACATGGAAGTCTTTAAAAGTGGATTACATAAAGACATCATGAGTCCTATGAAGGAGATGTCTGATGAAGAGCGAGAAATAATGCAATCTCTTGTAGACGAAAGCTTTGGATTCTTTGTAGACGTTGTGGCCCAAGGTAGAAATATGGCTAAAGAAAAGGTAATTGAAGTTGCAGACGGTAGAATATACAGTGGTCCACAGGCAAAACAAATAGGGCTTGTGGATGAAATAGGAGCACTAGATGACGCTATTGCAGCTACAGCAGAACTAAGTGGTGTTGAAAACCCTACCGTAATCAGATATACACAAGCACCTTGGTCTCCCCGATCTCTGTTGCTGAATCCAAATATCAGCAATCGGGGTGTTTTGAATATGGATACCATTATCCAGCCGGAAAGACCTAGACCCATGTACTTATGGGTTTGGTAATAAGGAGGAACTATTATGACTACAGATACTAAAACATACCGCTTAGCAGGATTTTGGGTGCGTTTTTGGGCATTCCTGTTTGATTTACTGGCAATCTCCACCCTATCTCGCTTACTCTTTGTCGGGCTTCCGACTACAGCTAATCTGAGTGTAGGGTCAATCTCAATATTTGGCCTCAGTGCGGCCTTTATAGGCCTAGTTGGCTTTCTGTACTTTGCCACAATGACAAGGATATGGGGACAGACCTTGGGTAAGATGATTGTTGGAATAAAGGTAATCCGAGCTGATAATAGACCGTTAGACTGGGGCACCCTGTTCTTCAGGGAAGGAATAGGGCGTTTCATCTCTCAATTACTGGGCTTACAACTGGGATATATCTGGTGTGCCTTTCACCCGAGAAAACAGGGCTGGCACGATATGATTGGCAATACTTACGTAGTGTTAGCACCGGAACTTGAGGTCAAGCGTACAGTAGAGTTTCAAGAATAGCAACAGAGCCACTAACTCCTCTAGTGGCTCTTTCTATCCACATCATCTCAACATGCTACTAACAGGTTATCCACAGAGTTATCAACATACCCACACCTTATTGCAAATTACAATAATTACATTTAGCAGTTAAGCTTCAGAAATGTTACAATTTAATACATAAATATAATTAACTAACAAGGAGTGTAATAGAGTATGAAGCGTTTAGTTGTATTAATTTTATCAATCTCAATTGCTACCTTATTATTCACTGGCTGTGGGTCACAAGATGACAATTCTAATGATGTAAATCAAAATGGTAATGCAGATAATGCTGCCGTTGAAGCGACAGGTACAGAACCTGTTGAATTGGCTAGTAGTGAATTTAGTGGTAAAACAGCTGCCCTTGGGGACTCAGTTGGTGCTATGAAAATTATAACAGTAGCTGTAATTTCAGAAGAGCCTGAGTATCAAGCAGTGATAAAATTTGAGGGTGCTACTACTTTAAGTGGTACATACAAACACTATGAGGATTACGAAACAGCTGGAAATCAGGTTATCTTTACTGTAGATGAAACTTCAAAAAAATATCTTCCCCAATTAGAAGATATTGAAGAAATCGATCAGGTGAGTTTAAAGTTTGGCTTTACAGATAATTATGCAGCTGCAGAGGCATTTGGTGCTCCCGGCAGTGAAGGAAGTGCTACAATAGTAATTGATAGATATCAAATTAACCATGCTCCTGATTTTTGGAACACAGCTGATTTAGTTGAAGTTGTAGAAAAAGACTAATTTAAATCATGACCACCCGTAAAACGGGTGGTTTGCACTAGCCCTATAAGGGCATATTACTGGGCAGTGCCTCAAGCACGCTGAATTTTACGCCAACCGCATATCTTTTACAAGCTGCCCCTAAATGGATCAATAAACTCTTTTAAGCTTAACTGGTCACTTGCTATATCTTCTTGCAGTTGGTTTTTTATATATTCCTCAATTGTTTTTCTATTTCTACCTACGGTATCTACATAATAACCTTTGCACCAAAATTGTCTGTTCCCATATCGTACTTTAAATTCGCATGTCTATCGAATATCATTAATGAACTTTTCCTCGGTATTTTGGTGCAAATACTATGTGGTATTTACAATTCCATTTGGTATGTGCTAAACTTTGACTATCCATCTGGATACCTCCTTTGTTTCATAGCTAAAAGCTCCCATTTTAGAACACAAGAACACAGAGGGACTTTGTGAAGAACCTTTTCATTCTTTGCTGAGAGTTTATAGGTTTCCAATATTTCGCTCTGCCTCTATTTATGCTGTGCTTCTCTTCCATGTCGTGATAGACTTAGGGATCTTCTCTTCCCACCGGCTATAGGTAGTGCAGTTAAATGCATCTTGTCGAAGTGTTTGGAGCAGTTTTATCACTGCTTGGATCTCAACCTTATGTTGGTAAACAAATGCTACTAGGTCTAGATATTGCTTGATTGTCAGCGGGATTACAGGAACAGCCTTCCCAACCCAGGATTCCCGATTTAAAATATAAAATTGCCACATAGTGCGCACGTTTATCTTAGAGGAAATAAATAAACCTATTACATTTCTTTCGGGATAATTATTGATAAATTTGTATACATGGTCAATAACAGAAGAGCCCTCATGCTCCCATTGCCGCACACCGGTCATTAGAGAAACTTCTGGTATGATTATATTATCTTCAAAGTAAAGCTCCATGTCTGGTGTATTACCTTGCCCAGGGGCAAATGCCCTAGGGGTTAAGTCTTCTTCTAACTTAAAGTTTCGCTTTACCCTATGCTCGCCATCAATGGCAACTAATGACTTCCAAGTGTTACATTCCAACCACAGAGCAGCCATATCCTCGTTCCCCTCGATAATATCTATAAACTTTTCCATAATCTCTGCTCGAGCTTCTTCGGTTTTAGCATAATAGGTAGTAAATAGGGTTTCATTTACTGATACAAGCTGCTTAGAAAGAGCTAGCTCAGCTTCAGTAAGCTCCTCTTCCGTTTCTAATTGATCCACATCTTTGAAGTCAGCAATTATCCTAGTCAAATGCTGCTGTTCTTCCTGGGGAATTTTAGCTTTCTCTTGGTTTAACTTAGTCTTTAATATTTGTGTCTTGTCAGAAATTATTACTTTACGGTTTTCTCTATTTTCCCAGGGGAGATTTATGTTGTAGGGATTGCCAAACCACTCCATGTACTTTTCAAAATCTTCTTCCCCATTATAGGCAAAACTGTACTTCTCCTGTAATAACTTTACCTTAAGCTTTGAGTGTTCAGGAATATATAGCTTAACATAAAAGCCCCTGCCCCGTTGCAGGAATAAGCCCGTATACTCTAAACACCTGATCAGGGCGTCAGCGTAATCACCATAATAAGTCTCTGGTTTGTTAGTAACCTGAGGATAAGTGCGTTTGAATATCTCGTTAAACATTTTTTTAACTGAAGTGGTGTCTAACTTATTATCCATTTCAGAATAGGCTTTTCTAAACTCTTTAATAGCAGCAATAGTCTTATCAACTTGCGCCATATCAGTACAGCCAAATAGGAAGCCCAGTTCAAATTTATTTAGATAATCAAAGTGCTTAAATACTTCTAAAATTATCTCCATGGGGAACACATAGGTTCCATTACTGCTTTTTTTATGGTTTGCTGGGCTGGGAAATTGTATTTTCAGTAGCTGTTTTAGTAACAGCTCTGGTTGCATTTTTCCGTCTCTTATTAAATGCCCTGCTTTGGTAGCCCTCACCTTGCCACTCTGGTCTACAAATCCAAAACCATAAAATTCAAAGGATGTCTTGTCATTGCGCCCACTACTTTCAGTTTCATTAGTGTCACTCTTACCAGATAAGTAGTCGTCTAAGGAAGGGTAAACCTCCATTAAGCTTTCTCCGTGGGCACTGTAAATATATTTTCTCCTAGTAGGATATATCTTTTTATTTCCCCAAGCACTCAGGCGATCTGGATAAGTGTAGTTCCAGTCCTCCCCTTCAAGAGCAGCAAAATGAGGAAACCACTGAATGGTTTTCACAATACTTCTAGGCTTCATCCTAAACCACCACGAATTCAATTAAGACACTCCTTTTGGCTCGTAATTAGTTATCATTAAGTGCTTAGCACTTTTATTATTCCTATTTTGAAAGCTAACTAAATATTGCTTATCAAAGGTTTGGATATTAAAGCCCTTGTCCCCATATAGGTCAAAGATAAAGTCGGTGTTTTTTATGACTAACATAAAATTAGCCTTAGTATTGTATAGGTAGTCAGCTAGACGGCGCTGATCCTCCTGCTCAAAGTCTAAACCTACATAAGAGCTAAAGTCACTGTCATAGGGAGGATCAAGGAAGATAAAGTCCCCGCTAGCAGGTGCGTATTTCTCAAAAAATGCTGCAAAGTCCATGTTAGAAATCACTGTGTTTTCTAAGTAGCTTTGAAGCTCCTGAGATTGCAGGTAATCTATTTTTCTTGAGAAATCCTTGCGGTTGTAGCTGATGCCTCCATAGGGCACATTAAATTTGCCGCTCTTGTTGTATCTAAACATAGAAGCATAGCAGTATTCTCTCACAAAGTAGAAAATAGCTGTGGCAAAGGGAATATTAATTGAATAGGTATCTGTATTATTGTAAAGGTGCCGGAAATGCATGTAGAACGCACTTTTAAAAGCCCCCTCTATATTGTGAAGAATGTCCTCGGTGGGGAGCTTAAACTTTTCTAATTCTAGCTTTTTCATGCGCTTTGTTTTGCTTATAAGGTTTTTCTTAATCTCTAAAATAAAGTTTTCTATATTGATATTAAAGGACGTTGATAAGATACCGTTAAACTCATCAACTCTATGCAAAACAAACTCATAAATCAGGTCCTTGAATTCAGTATCAGTGTATTTATCTATGGAGTATTCCTCATACAACTTTATCAGGTACTCTGAATTCTTCTCCACTAGCCTCTGAAGCATTACCCAGTTTTTATTTATCTTTCTCAGATTACTATAAAATTCCTGGTTACCCTCTTTAATCATTGTGTATAGGTTAATCAGCTCTGTAGATTTATCATTTATGAAGGTCTCTTTAGCAGTACCCCCCATTGCAAAAAATACAGCCCCACCCCCAACAAAGGGCTCATAGTATTTATTAATCTTAGGCGGAGTATTGGGTAGAATATATTTCAATTCTTTCTCTTTACCTCCAGCCCATTTCAGTATGGGTGTTAAACGTTTCATTCGCTTCTCTCCTCAGTAATAACATAACTTTCACTTTTCCCACCATTTATTTTAGCACATCAAGCAAATAAAAACAGCCTCAACAAAGGCTGTTCCTGCTCCTTAATTCCTATATTTCATGGCTAACCCTTTTAAGAAATTCCTCGCGTATCTGTCACCACACTCTTTATAGTTCTTATGTCCTTCTTTTCTAAAAACAGCACTTAGCTCTCCCTTAGTTATAGTGACTCCCGCTTCTTTTAATATATCGAGCATATCCTCACTTGTTAATGATAACGCTACTTTCAGTTTCTTTAGCAGGACATTATTAACACTTCCACTATCCTTTATAGTTAGTACAGGTCTTTCAGGTTCCCCTGGCTTTGGATCTTTTCTACCTCTGTTAAATACAATAAGTCCATTTAAAAATGACTCTAACATAATATTATTGCATGGAATAATATCCTCTTCGTTTTGTTCTATATCACCATCAAATTCAGCTTCATTATGGTCGCTTTCCTTTGATTTTTTGAGTATCTTTAGCACTTCTTGTTCTGTTACTTCAATGCCCCCAAGTTTAAATATCTCAACCATATCTCTATTTTTTATATCTAGAGCATATCTTAATCTAATTAATATATCATTATTTTTCATCTGTAAAACCTCCTACAACATTGCCTATCTACACAGCAGTGTCTTCATTTGATTTGTATTTCTAATTTAGTCATTCTATCATTTAATTATACACCTTTGCAAAGAACAAGAAAACACAAAACACAGAGGGACGGTTTCCAATCTTCACTTTTCCCTCTAGCTCCATAATTGAGATCGCTTCTATAATTTTCTTTCTATCTCCAGGCAACATTAAAAAAAACTGGTCCATATTACAGGTCTCATGGTCAAGTGTAGTCAGGATTCTTTGCTCTAATAGAGTGCCCTCAGCTGTAATAAGAGCACCACTTTTTTTACCTGGCTCTTCTTGGCATCAAAATCACCTCTAGTGCAAAAATAACACAAGGCGCAAAGCCTTGTGTTATACAGTGTTGTTAGCTGGTCAAGATTTATCCTTATTAATATAATAATGTTGTTATATTTTAAAACTACGTATTTCTCCTTGAAGCTTACCTGATAGTTGGTCTAAGTGCTCTGCAGCAGTTGTGATCTCCTCCATGGAGGATGCTTGCTCCTCTGTGATTGCGGACATGTTTTCTGCTTCGGCGCTTACATTTTTTGCAACCTTATCTATTTCCTCTATGGCCCTTACAATATTATCTCCACTTGCCGCAACCTGCTGACCAGCACTTGAGATTTCTTGGATTTGGTCGTTAAGTTCTAAAACGGCATTAGAAATATTTTTAAATTCTTCGCCAGTTTCCTGAACTACCTTTGACCCTTGGACTGCTTTAGTATTTCCCTCTTTGATAACTTCCGCTGCAGCCTGGGTTTCCCTTTGAACCTGCTGGATTACATTTGATATCTCCTGAGCTGAAGCTCCCGATTGCTCTGCTAGCTTCCTAACCTCTTCTGCAACCACTGCAAAGCCACTTCCGTGCTCGCCAGCGCGCGCTGCCTCAATTGCAGCGTTCAAAGCAAGTAGATTAGTCTGCTCTGCAATGGCAGTAATAACACCGATAATATTATCGATCTTTTTAGAGCTACTTTCCATTTCTAATACTCTTTGTACTGAGTTTTCCATAGCCTTAGCGATACTGTTCATCTGAGTAATCATTTCTCCTATTTTGGCTTCACCACTTTTTACAAATTGGTCAGTCTGATTGGCGTTATGGGCAGCTTGACTTGAGCTAGCAGCGACCTCCTCCATAGCAGCAGTAATTTGATGAGTAATGTCTAAAACCTCGTTAACCTTGAGCACTTGTCCTTGTGCGCCCGCACTTAATTTCTCGCTTGAAGAGGCTAACATTTCAGTTCCCTTAGCATTTTGCTCTGTGCTCTGGCTCATCTGTTCCGCAGAGCTACTCATATGGTTGGCACTGGAATCAATTTCCCCTATTAGCTTTTGTAGGTCTGAGACCATCTTATTAAAGGAGCTGACTAATTCATTTAATTCACCTATTGCCTTTATGTCTACCTTATGGGTTAGGTCTCCCTGGGAGATTATATTAACAGCCTCAGATAATCTCTTAATCGGTCTAGTGATACTGTAAGATAGATAAACCCCAATGGCTAGAGCTAGAGCTACTACCACAACAAAAGCAATTAAAATTATAGTTCGATTTTCTTCCTTCATTCTGTTAAATGCATCAGTTTCTTCAGCTATTCTTATGTATGTATCGTCCACATGCTGGTCTATAAAGTCAGTTACCCTTGCACCAGCTGCTTCAGTTTGAAATTACATGTGCTCTAGAGCTCTATCCTCTTGATTAGCATCTAATAAGACTGTTACTGTAGTACTTTCGTTTACATATGCATTTGTTAGATGTTCTAGTGTTTCAAAAACTTGAAACTCTTGTGCATCTACGGCATTTTCTTGTAGATCTCTAGTTAAAATTCGCAAATTAGAAAGTGAGCTTCTGTAGTCATCCCTCATAGCCTCATCTCTAAAGAGGACATAGCCTCTTAAGTGGGTCAGTTGACCATTGATTGTCTCCTTTAGTTCATTGGCCACATGCATTTGTTCCATATTATCCTGCACCATCTGTTGGGATTGCTCCTCTAGTTGCATTAGATTATAGTAGCCATAACCTGAAATACCACCTATCAGTACAATTAATAGTAAATATCCTGCCAAGATTCTCGTCCATAAGGGCAATATAAAGACCTCCTTTGTTTGTTCTGATGCGTCTAAAGTAGCCACCTGTAAACATAATTTATATTGCAAATAACATGCCAACTAATAGAGAGGGGATCTCCAAAAAAAGAGCTTAAAACCCATATCTACTGAGCTTTTCAGCTCCGTAAAAAAATGAAAAACCAGTTTTGTTGCAGCATAGCAACGCACTTGTGCATAATTGCACATATCCCAACTACTCTTAAAAACCCCACAACAAAAGGGTTATCTAAAATGATCCCTTTATTTCGGGGTTTCTTTTGCAAAATTACACCAGTATTTCTACCAAATATCTACATATTTGTTTTAAAAAATGTATTGTATTACCATCTGTCCTACTACGAGAAAAATTATACCAAAGATAATATTCGCTTTAAAGCCATTATCAAAAAGACTATACCTATTTAAACTACTCATCATTAATAAAGGGATAGTTACAGGAGCAATAATGAGTGTTATGGCTACACCAAGAAGCAAAGATAGAGTAACCAATTCAGGAGAATAACCGTAAGGAACATCATTTATAATGGTAGCCAAAAGAACCATGGCGGGAATAGGGGGCAACCCAGTAAAACCTAAAAAGATAACTAGCAATGTCAGCCCCACCAAGAAGTCTAACTTAAACCACTCAGTTACTAATAGAAACTGATCAAAAAATACTTGGCCAAACCCAGTGCCCTTTAGAGTACTGACTAATACACCAGCAGAAATAATTAAGATAGTTTCCTTTTTCTTATGAGGGAGTTCATCAGTTATAAATCTTGCCCATAGCTTCTTATATTGTTGTAAATCCCGGTTCCACAAAAAATAAATAAAAGTAACTATAAGGATAACAATAGGGACAATTACCAATATCTCACCATATATACTATACAAAGCAAAAATAGAAGCTAAAATAATCCCCAGCCAAACAAAAATTTCAGTGACTAAGCGAGAATCTGGAGGCCCATTCTCTGCTAAGGAGATAGGGAGACTCCAACTAGAAAGCGACTCACCCCTGCCAAATTGCCACATATACACAAGGGCTCCCACTCCCATGCCCACAAAGGCTAAAATTAAGCCCTTTCCTATTGTAGCAAAAAGAGGTGCTTGGGTCCCAAAAATACCATAAGCGAAAGCTGGATGCATCGGACTCCAAAGAACAGTTAACGCAAATCCTCGGGCCAATGCAGTATGTATGGTAAACTCCCATCCTTTTAAGCTCATAACAGAAGGTTTCTCTTTGGAGAACAAGTGATAAATGAAGGCCATACCAGCTATATGCATAAAAGAAGATACTATATGGGTACCAAAAGATAAAACCAAATAAGCATGATTGTTAGTGCGCACCTGTTTTTTTCCCATATGCAAAATAGCATGAATATAGTTTTTGTACCGTGCAATCCAGGATATTAGAGGAACTAGTGTAGTTAACGCAAGTATATATCGCATCTCGCGTAAACCTTCCCAAATCAACAAAGGACTAGACGAAGTAACAAGCAATAATGTTAAAGAGATACCCCACATAACAATAGGAAGCGCTAGCTCTCTTTTATTTATTAAAATAACCGCTGACATCAAAGTTAGCATTCCAAATAAAGAAATTGAGTAAAGGAAAATATCTTGATGAATTATCTGTGCAGCAAAGTGAAGGATAATAAACGAGGAAATACTGAAAATAAATAACTTGTTGCAAAATTTATTCAATACAGGTCTCCCCTTCTTAAAACTGCTATTTTGGGTACGTTTTCAGTATAACATAAGGCAAGTTAATGTGTGTAAGGGATTTTTCATTTTGAAAGGAGATGTTCCATTGTATTCCCTTGACAATCTAACAGTTAATGAGCTCCTTGATAAATTAGCTGAAGCCAAATTTCCTGGCCCAGCTTCTGATAGTGCTGCAGCAATAACTGGGGCTATGGCAGCTGCCCTTCTAGAAATGTCCTGTGAGGTAACTCTAAAGAAAGATACAAAAAAAGAAAGCTTAAAGTCATCCATGAAAAGTATAAAAGCTATTCGCAAGGATTGCCTAGTTCTTGCAACAGAAGATATGAAGGCTTATGCTAAAGTAATTCAATCGGAAAAACTAAAGGATACTTCCCCTAGTGAATTTGAACTAGCTATGAAAAATGCAACAGATACACTAGTATCTATTGCAGAAAACTGTAATTCTATCATGACTCATATCGAACAAATAGTAAGCATTTGTTACATAAAAGTCTTGGGAGACTTAGGGGTAAGTGCTTACCTAGCTGAAGCAGCAGCTAGATCCGCAAAACAAGGGGTAGAAGCTAATGTTCACCTATTGCATGATGTTCAATATAAAGAAAGTGTACTAGCTTCTATATACCAAAACTATCACAATTGCTCTGAACTAAAGAAACTAACCCGAAAACAGAGGGACAATGATTCCGCTGGGCAAAATCTTCACTTTGCCCTCTAGCTCCATAATTGATATAGCTTCTATAATTGTCTTTCTATCTTCTGGTAGCATAGAAAAAAGCTGATCCATATTGCAGGTTTCATGCTTCAGTGTAGTCAGGATTTTTTGCTCTAATGAGGTGGGTGCTTGTTGGGATGTTGGATAAGAAGTTGACCCTTGTTGCTGTAAGGCACAGGCATTAGTGATTGACGGCGCTTCAATTAGTAATTGTGAGGGGTCAATGTAGATAGAGGCGCCATCAGCTATTAGCCTATTTGTTCCTATTCCCTCCTGTTGATAAATGCTATTTGGCGCAGCAAAGACCTGACGCTGTAGGTCCTGAGAGTATTTAGCTGTAATAAGGGCACCACTTTTTTGACCTGCTTCTGCAACTAATAGCTTTTTTGACCAAAGGCTTATTAAAAAGTTTCTCTTGGGAAAATGCTCTCTTTTAGCAGGTGTTTTCGGTGGATACTGGGATATTACTGCACCTGTAGCTATAATTTTCTCCATGAGCTCCCCATGTTCCTTGGGGTAACAAATATCTAATCCATTTCCTAAAAAGGTTATGGTATATCCCCCAGCTTTTATGCAGGCAGTATGAGCATAGCCGTCAACTCCCTTAGCCATACCACTAATTACCGGAATATTGTTTTTCGCTAAAAAAATAGCCGCTTCTTTGGTTACTTCTTTTCCATAGTTACTGCAGCGCCTAGAACCCACAATTCCTACTCCCATACTATATTCTCTTAGGTTTCCCCGGTAGTAGAGGAGCGTTGGGGATTCAGGTATGTCTTTAATCTCCTCTGGATAAAGAGGGTCAGTTATTTTCAATACTTTTATGTTTAACCTTTTCGTTTGCTCTAGAATGCGCTCTGCATGATCCAACGAGCGACTAGTGGCAATTACCTCAGACAAGCCTCTCCCTATTCCTGGAACTTCTTCTAGCTCGACTTTGCTAGCCTGGTATATGTTCTCTGGATTCTTAAATACATCTAACATTCTTTTCGCAGTACCTGGGCCTATTCCTTTAATTTCACTTAACCAAATCCAATACACATCCATATAATCACCTATATCACTAATAGATCAATATACTCTTTGTCTAAGTCCCTAGACATCAATGCTGCAGCAACATCTGCTTTGCGAATACTGTCAGCACCGTCCATATCGGCAAAGGTGCGCGCTACTTTTAAGAACTTATGGAAGGTTCTAGCGCTGTACTTAAATTTGTCATAGGCTAACCGCAACAAACGCTCTCCTTCTGGCTCTAAGAGACAGTACTCTTTAATCAGAGGTGGGGTCATTTGTGCATTACAGTTTACCTTTTTTATATGGGCATACCTTTTTTGTTGAATATTTCGCGCCATTTCTACCCGCTCCCTTAGCTCATGGGAGCTTCTTCCCTTTTCATACCTGGATAATTCCATAAAGTCCACTGGTTGCACATATTTTTGTATGTCAATTCTATCTATAATTGGACCGGATACTTTTTGACGATATTTTAACACTTCGTAATCACTACAGCGGCACTTATCATTACCATAATAGCCGCAGGGACATGGGTTCATAGCTGCAACTAACATAAAATTGCATGGATATGTATTGGTCAGTTTAACCCGAGAGATAGTTACAGCCTCATCCTCCATTGGCTGTCGCAGGGCATCTAAGGATTTTTTATCAAATTCAGCTATTTCATCTAAAAACAGAACGCCGTTATGGGCTAGAGATATTTCTCCCGGGGTTGCCGTATTTCCTCCACCAATGAGGGAGTTTGTGGAGGCATTGTGATGCGGTGCGCGAAAGGGGCGGTTGATAATCAGACTACCCCTGTCTTTTAGCGCTCCTGCCACACTGTATATTTTAGTTACTTCCAGGGCTTCTTCTTCGGTCATACTGGGGAGAATAGTGGGGATTCGCTTGGCAATCATGGACTTACCACATCCAGGAGCTCCTATCATTAAAATATTATGGCCACCTGCTGCTGCAATTAAAATGTACTCTATTAGGGCATCTTGTCCCTGCACTTCAGAAAAATCAAGTAGGTCTCCAGGTTCGACAGATGCCTCTGTATCAAAAAGAAGCGGTGTGTAAGGCTTTTCTCCAGTTAAGAATGCTACTACCTGCTGAAGTGTGCTAAAACCGTAAACCCCTATTCCCTTGACAAGGGATGCTTCCTTTAGGTTTTGTTGTGGAACTATGAGCCTTTTTACCCCTGCTTTTTTAGCGGCTATTGCCATCGGCAGTACTCCTGTACAGGGCCGCAGTTTGGCGTTTAAGGATAGCTCCCCGATAAAACCATAGTTGTGAATATTATCAACCTTTAACTGCTTAGTCTGTAGCAAAAGCCCAATGGCCATGGCTAAATCGAAGTGCGATCCGCTCTTCTTAATATCGCTAGGTGCTAGATTAATGACAATCTTCATTTCAGGGAAATCATAGCTTGTAGAATTGAGAGATGCCTGCAGTCGCTCACGCGCTTCTTTCACAGCCATATCCCCTAGCCCTACAATTGACACCATGGGCTGGCCATAAATAGTGTCGGTTTCCACCTCAACCATATATCCATCTATACCCGATATGGAAAAGCTATTGACCACTGAAGCCATTTTTATACCCCCATTGGTTTACTCTAATATTTATCTTTATTTACTATATTTAACAAAAGTGTGGAAATTCCTCTGAATTTGTTGAAAAAATATTCTGTCCACATGAGTATATACAGCTTATCAACAGACTTATCAACAGTTTTATGTTTATTTGTAAAAAAAAGACCCTGATAGGCCTTATAGTTTATATCAATCTTAGAACTAATCTCATTTTGATACGTTGGTGTCAGGCATCGCCTGTTTCTTAAGCCCTTATTCTCTTCCAATTTCTTTTTTTGCCAACTTTAACCCTATTTCTATACAATTATTGATTATGTCAATCTGTCTCTTTGTGGCAGTTTTACCAGAGATAACCTTAACGTCAGTAGTGCAAATTTTCCTTTGTACTTCCGTCAGGTAAGAGTCAATATTTAATACTTGATTATTATAATTTGGGTAATTGAGTTTTTTCTCTCTAACTTCATCATTATCTAAAACCTGTAATCCGCTGTCGTTTCTGCCAAACAAATAGTCAGTCGAAACATCAAAATAGTTGGCAATATTGAGTATAATGTTTAGGTCAGGAAGTCTTTTTTTATTTTCATACTGGGAAACTGCCGACTTAGTTAGATTATAGTTAAATTTATTGTTGAAGTCGTTAATAAATTTCTCTTGGGTTAATTTTTTAGAAGTTCGTAATTGTCTTAGCCTATCTCCAAAAATCTCCATTTGATTATCACCTCTATAAATTCTTTCGTCTCTATTGTTAACAGTAGTCGAACAAAACATTCCCTATTGACCATTTGTTAACAATGTGTTATTTTTATTCTGAGAAGATTACCATCCTTCTTAACAGAGGAGATGGTGATATAACCGAAATTGATAAAATGATTTGACGGACTGAGGTGATTATACATGATAAAGTCCTCCTGTACAATAATACCATTAAATCTTATTTTTGATTATCCAGTTAGATGGTCAAAATATCAAGTATTAAGAGACTTTATTCAAAATTTTTATGACTCAGTCTCTTTTGAATATTTTCATGATAAGATACGGTACAACTTGACAGAATACAGTTTTCAACAAATAAGAATGAACAGTATTTACCTAAGAATCCCTTTTCGATATGATTGGACTGGAAAAAGTTCAGCATAAGGAGAGGGGAAGTCTGAAGAAGTCGAAAAGGTGGAATATGTATTTAAGAATACAGGAGTTAAAGCACTTAGGATTAAATGTCTCGCAAATAGCACGGCATACCGGGATTTCAAGAAACACGATATATAAGTACATAGATATGTCACCAGATGAATTTAGCACCTAGATAAGTTGGTGTCAGGCACGAGGTCTATCTACTTCGTTTAAAAAGGAGTGATCATAGTGAAAAAGGCAGAAATAATAACAGAAATGATTGCAAAAGCAGGTTATAGCAAGAGAGCCTTTGCAGAAAAAGTAGGTATTCCTCCCACTACATTACAATCCATGCTAACAAGAGGGGTAGGCAAAGCATCTATTGATAATGTAATTAAGGTTTGCAAAGGCTTAGGCCTTTCTATAGACGAACTTGAGCGACGAGCTAATGAGAACCAATCTTTAGCGGAGGTTTACTATAGTTGCAAACAAGTGCCTGTCCTTGGCTCTATAGCAGTTGGAGAAGCTATCCTAGCTGAAGAGTACATTGAACGCTATGAGTATGTACCAGAACATGTTAATGTGGATTTTTGTTTGCGGATTAAGGGGGACAGCATGATTGGGGCCCGAATATTGGATGGGGATATCGTTTGCATCCGAAGACAATTGGATTTAGAGAATGGCGAAATCGGGGCTGTAATCATAAATGGAGAGGAAGCAACATTTAAAAGGTTTTATAAGTTAAATGATTCAATCATATTACGGTCAGAAAACCCCCATTATCAAGACTTTATTTTTAGTAAAGAAGATATGTGTGCAGTTAAAATTTTAGGAAAGGCCATGTATTTTATTTCTAATGTGAGGTGATAGTTATGAAAAATCCCCTATGTTTATTCGCAAGGAATATATCAGCATAATTAATATTTATTTTTATTTCTCAAATCTTTAATTACTGAAACATTTAGTTTTGTCACCTTTGATATTTCGTCATCCGACATACTAAGTTATTTTTGTTACATTAACAGATATCCACACTATGTCCACATAAGTATATACAGCTTGTCCACAGACTTATCAACAACATGATAAGTTGGTGTCAGGCACAGGGTCATACTTTTAACCTTTGAAAATGGCGAAAAAAGGATCTTTGATATGAAGCCTTATTTAGATAAAGGTATATTTAAAGAATTAAAAGATGAGACTAAATTTAAATCGGTTAGAGTAAGTTTTGATAGTATTGAATGGAGTAATCAAGCTGATATTGATCCCGAGATTTTATATGAAAAAAGTAAAGAGTATGCAATACAATGATGAAGCACACTCCCTGATGAAAGGATCTGAAAGCGACTTTGGAAGAGAAGCAATTGAGACATTGATTCAGGCAGCAGTGAACAGTAGAAATGATTCGCTGCTGTTTTTTCATGTCCAAAAGGAGGTGAGCTTGTCCAGTTAAAGTCAGCCTTTGAGGGTGGATAAGTTGGTGTCAGGCACGGGGCCTCCGGGGTCTCCCTTGCCTCTATAATTCATTATAAAATTTGGCCGAGCTTTTTATAGATGCATATGCTTCCTCTAGTTGGCTACTGTAATGAAGAAAACCATGGATCACACCTTCATACATCTCGAATGTATTTTTTATTCCATGCTCGTCAAAGATCTCTTTAAGCAAAATACTGTCATCTTGCAAAGGATCTAAATCACAAGCCATAATGTAAGCCGGTGACAATCCATAGGTAAGATCTGAGTTTAGCAAATTACGATACTTATCTTCTAAAAATGCTTCTTCCGCATATATTTTTTTGTAATAGGCTAAATCTTCAAATTTCAATCCGTCCCAATAGCCTCCATATAAGTGCATTGATCTTGAATCTTTTAATCCGAAACTGCCATAATAAAGCAACATCGATTTTAATTGTACTTTACGGTTCTCATCCCGCATTTTTAGAGCTACTGCAAGACTAAGGTTGGCACCTGCAGAGTCTCCCGCAACAGACAGTTGATTTTGATCTATCTGATAAGCTTCTGCATTTTCGTATAAATGTTCTAGAACTTGAACACATTCATTTAATTGTACAGGATACTTATATGTTGGCGCTAAGTGATAATCTACTGAAGCAACCATTGCGCCGGTTTCATTTGCTAGTCTTTTTACTATCCCCTCGTGGCTTTCAATGCTCCCAACCGTAAATCCTCCACCATGAATAAAGATAATACATTCGTAGTTTCCTTGTGCTTTTTTTTCAGGATAAAACAACTTGACTCTAAACTCTCCTACTGAGCCCGAAAGAAATATTTCTTTTTCTTCTTTCACATCTGGGGCTTCTTGATTCCAAAAAAGTCTTAATTCTTCGTATATCCTTTTTTCATTCGCATCTTCTCCTAATTTATCAAGAATTCGTTTTGCCTCTTTCGCTTCAAAGTCTACAATTTTTCTCATGGAAGGCGTCATTCGCTTAAGTGAATCTAGTTTGTTTTTTTCCATTATTCTATTCTCCTTTAAGTGAATTAGATATAATAAGAACGTTCCCCGTGGAGAACGCCACTTATTATATAACTATTTCTGATTGTTCTACTGCTCGATTAAACCTCGCTCAATTAAGAAGTCCATTGCAATTTCGTGTGGATCTTCACCTTCAGCATCTGCTAGGTAATTCATTTCAATCATGTCTTCATTACTGATTTGTCCTTCTAGCATTAATAAAACTTCTTCTAAGTTTGGCGCCGAGTCCGCATACTCTTCAAACAGCGTATCTCTCATTGAATGAGATGCAAAGTATTCTGGAAAGAAATTCTGATCATCTTCTAATACTCTAAGATCTGAAACACGATTTAATCCATCTGTTGAATATACCATAGTTACATCAATATTTTCATTGTCCATAGCTGAGTATTTTAATCCGATATCAATGGAGCGTGCATCTTTCCATTCGATCCCGTAATATTCGTTAAACGGATTAAAACGCATGGTTCCCTCTTCTTCAAAAAACTCATGCTCTGCACCAAAAATCAAATCCGAAGTATAAGGCACAATGTCACTAATGGTTTCAATTCCTTCTGCTTCCGCAAAATCTTCTTTAATCGCTAATGCGTACGTATTTTCAAAACCAAATTTTTCCGTTAATGTAACACCTAGATCTTCCTCGCCTTTTCTTTTTGCAAAATCGAATAGCTCTTCATCTTGAGGAACGTCACTTGGGTCATAGCCTAAAATAGTCGTTAAAAGTGTTCCATCATATCCTAGTTTAATATCAATGTCTCCATCTTGCAACGCATTATAACCTGGAACGGTTGCCATGGCATCATGATATACTACTGACAAGTCCGTGTTTTCTTCAATCAAAATCCCTGCCATGTGCATCATAATATCAACTTCGGAAAACTGACCTTCTGCTAAAACAATTTCTTCTCCGTCATCGCTCCCACAACCTGCAATTGCAAATATTGCAAGAAGTAACACCAAAAGTGCTGTGATTTTTTTCATAATCAATACCTCTTTCCTTCTTATTTTTGCCCGATTTATCGAGCCTTTAATCTTTTTTCTATATATCCCATTAATATATCAAACCCAACAGCCATCACCATTAATGTAACTGTGACTTGGATTAATGTGTTCATATCCTGGAGTAAAATGGCTCTATTGATTGTTGCACCTAATCCACCACCACCGACGAATGCTCCAAAGACCGCAATTCCAATAGATGTAACCAGTGAAATACGAACTCCAGTGAAGATAATCGGAAAGGATAATGGGAACTCTACCTTAATCAGTCGTTGGATCCTTGTCATTCCCATCCCTCTCGCTGATTCTTTAATCCCTGGGTCGATATTTGTTAAGCCAACATAAGTATTTCGCACAACCGGTAAGAGAGAATACAAAACAATCCCTATAATAACGGTTGTACTAGAAGCTCCGAAGAAAATCATAATAATTCCCAACAGCGCTAATACCGGTACGGTTTGAAGTAAATCTGCAATCCATAAAATCGGCGTTCGTAGTGGTTTAATCATATATGCAACAATCCCGAGGAATAATCCGACAATCACCGTGAACACAATTGCTGCACTCACCAGGTATAAATGTTCCCATACATATTTAAAATCCATTGCATTAATCCCCTTTCATTCCTCGAGGTACAGTCAACTTCTGGATAAAGTCAATTAAAAAACCAAGTAATACGGCTAACATTGCCGATGGAATCGCACCCATTATAATTAAATCTTGATTATTCGTGTCAATCCCTCGATATACAAATTCACCTAGGCCACCCAACCCGATCATTGCTGCTAACACTGCCCAACTAACCGTGTAGATGGTTGCCATACGAAGTCCTGCAAAAATAGAATTTATTGCTAACGGCAACTCTACCTTAAACAAAATTTGCATATTACTCATACCACAGCCTTTGGCTGCTTCGATGAGCTGAGAATCTACATTCACTATACCGGTATAGGTATTTTTTAAAATTGGGAAAATTGCATAAATTGAAAGTGCGATAATCACAGTGATCGGCTTCATTCCCGTATAAATAAATAACACACCGATAAATACAAGCCCTGGGATGGTTTGAAAAATTCCTAAAATTGGAACAGCATATTTTGAAATTCTAGGAATTCTCGACAACACAATCGCAAGAAACAGCGCTATGACAAATCCAATGGATACAGATACAAGAACATATTTTAAGTGCGTTATAACAGCGTCGATCAGATGATCTGAATACCGGCTCACCAGTTGAAAGAAATTATTCATTTAGCCTCACCCCAGTATACGCTTGCTAAAGCGTTTGCAATACTACTTTCCGTAACAATCCCTGCTACTGTTTTATTTCGATTTAGGACTACAATAAAATCTCTATTATGCTCCGTTAACAAATCAAAGCTTTCTTTAGCACTGGTATTGATTGATACGGTTGGTACGGTTTCATCCGCTATGCTTCCAATTTCTTGACCAGCGTAGCCTTCTTCTCTTATTTTTTTTATTCCTACAATTCCTTTGAATTTATCGTTTTCATCGATCACCACAACAGAATTTAATTGACGATTTTTCATTAGTGTAAGACTTTCAAGGGTTTTTTTCGTTTCCGGCACCTTCAGTACCTTTGTTCTCATTACATCTTGACATGTTAAGTCTTCACCTGAGAACGAATAAGACAATCTTCCAAGAAAGTTTTCAATAACCGAATCTGCAGGGTTTCTTAACATCTCTTCCGGAGAAGCAATTTGCAGAACTTTCCCATTATACATAAAGACAATTTTGTCTGCCATTTTCACTGCTTCATCCATATCATGCGTAACAAACACAATGGTTTTCTTAAGTTTCTTTTGAAGAGATTTTAATTCGTCTTGAAGATTATCTCTTGTTACAGGGTCTAGCGCGCCAAAAGGTTCATCCATAAGAATAATTGGCGGCTCTGCTGCTAATGCTCGCAGTACTCCCACACGTTGCTGTTGACCACCACTTAGCTCATTCGGATATTTTTTTGCATTCTCTTCATATGGCATACCTACCATTTCAAGTAATTCTTTTACTCGTTTTGTACATTTTTCTTGGCTCCATTTACGCAACTTAGGAACAATTGAAATGTTTTCTTCGATTGTCATGTTCGGGAATAATCCAATTTGCTGAATAACGTAACCGATTTTCCGACGTAATTCTACTGCATCTACATCTTTCACGTTATTTCCTTCGATGTAAATACTGCCTTCATTCATTTCGATCAATCGATTAATCATTTTCAAACTCGTCGTTTTTCCGCACCCCGACGGGCCGATGAATACGACAAATTCTCCTTCTTCGATTGTCAAGTCTAAATTGTCGACGACAGTGACATCCCCGTATCGCTTCGTTACATTTTCATATACAATCACAATTCTTCTCTCCCGACTTTTTCTTTAGTTAATTTTTTCTTCGAATACCGATAACCCTTCCAACTTGCTCAGGGATTGTTTCTTCTTTTTGTTCATTGTACATTTCTGCAATATTTTCAGCTACTAGATCTGGAAATGTGCCCGATTTCCCCGTTTGCTGATCCATTCCCATCAACATTTGTTCACTTGTTGCCAACACATCACCTTCCTTGTTTTTCATTTGTAAAAAACAGTGGATCCTTTTACTGTCATAATCTAGGATGCGAAAGGTCACAGTCAGATCTTCTTTATGATACGCTTCTTTTAAGTAACATAAATGCGTCTCTAACGTATAAAGCGTATATTGATGAACTTCTCTGTTTTTTTCGTCTAGCCCAATTTTGTCCATAAGGTTATCTACAAATAAGCTAAAAACCACACCGTAAGCAGAGTCGTTCATATGTCCATTATAGTCAATCCAATCTTCAATTACACTAAATTTTTTGTTGAAACCTTCACTTTTCATTTTTTTCCCACTTTCTTAATTATATTGAGAAATTAGATTTTGTACGTTTACTAAAAAATGATCTCGTTTGTTTTCTAAATCTTTAATCGTAGCATCCCCTGCATTTTCTTCACAACCAGTGATTATTTTTTCTTTTAACTCTTCGGTTAACTCCGGGGCTTCAAGTTTTGTCCAAGGTAGCTTTAACGCCGGCCCAAATTGTCTTAACATGTGCCTCATACCTTGATCTCCACCTGCTAAATGAAAGGTTAGAAACGGTCCCATTTGTGCCCATCTTAATCCCGCTCCATAAGTAATTGCGTCATCTATTTCTTCAGTGGTTGCTACACCATCGTTGACCAAATGTAAGGCTTCTCGCCATAGTGCTTCCATTAATCGATCTGCAATATGACCCTCAATTTCTTTTTTTACAATCAATGGTTTCATAGAGATATCTTTAAAAAATTTGCTTGATGCATCGATTGTATCTTTGCTTGTGCTACTTCCTCCGACAATTTCAACCAAAGGAAGAAGATAAACAGGGTTAAATGGATGTGCTACAATAAATCGCTGTGGATTTTTCAACTTTTCTTGTAAAACAGAAGGCTTAATACCCGAGGTGCTCGATCCGATGATAGCTGTTTTTTTAGCATGTTTATCTATTTCACTTAAAATTTTCTTTTTTAACTCCGTTTGTTCTGGTACATTTTCTTGAATATAATCTGCTTCTTTTACAGTTTTTTCAATAGAATCTTCGAAACGTATTTTTCTTGGATTCGCACCTTGTGCTAATTCCATTTTTTCGAGATACGGCCATGCACTATCTACCGCTACTTTCGTTTTTTCGTAAGCATTCGGGTCAAGATCAAATGCCGTTACTTCATATCCATGGGCTAAGAAACGAGAAATCCATCCATTTCCGATAACCCCTGTTCCTATTACTGCTATTTTTTTTATATCTTTTGTCATTGTTTCCTCCTATCGTTTCTTTAAATCGTATTTTACTCTGGCTTCTTTCGGTGTTAATATACCAATATTGTGTTTTTCTAATATGTTTACCGCTTTTTCTACAAGCTGCTCGTTTCGTGCGAGTACACCTTTTTCTAAGTACAGGTTATCTTCTAATCCCACTCGAACATTTCCTCCGGCTATGGCTGCTTTTTCTAAAGTATCAAATTGGTTTCGTCCGATGCTAAAAGCGGACCAATAACTATTTCCAGGAAGGAGACTTGCCATATAATCAATAGTCTTTTGATCTGCGCTTGCTCCCCAGGGTATCCCTAAACATAATTGAAACATTGGATCCCCATCAATGAGTCCTTCATTAATCAACTGATTGGCAAAATGAATGTGTCCCGTATCAAAACACTCGAGTTCTGGACGCACACCGCTTTCTTTAACAAGTCCAGCTTGCTCTCTTAACCAATCAGTCGGGCTCATGTAAATCATATTCCCAAAATTTAAACTGCCACAATCTAATGTGCACATTTCCGGCAATAATTCACCAATAACTTCATGGCGCTCCTTCGGAGTCTGAATGAAAGTTCCTTCTCCTCCTGAAGAAGGATTGTTTGCATTTGGAATAAAATCTCCACCACCACCCGAGGTGATATTAATAACCACATCCGTATCAGACTCTCTTATTCGTTCAACGATTTCTCTATAGTATTTTAGTTGAAAGCTTGCTTGTCCTGTTTCTGGATCTCTTGCATGAATATGTGCAACCGTTGCGCCTGCTTTCGCTGATTCAATAGCTGCGTCAGCAATTTCTTTCGGGGTAACCGGCACATGTTGATTCTTTTGTTTTGTATCACCCGCACCTGTTATTGCCGCTGTCAACATTACTTTCGTTTCCGTTGGCACTGAATCACTCCTTTTATTGATTATTCTTTTCGTAAAATGCTTATGTTTGTTTTCATATATTTTCATGTTTTTCGAAGTTATTTAAAACTATACCATCCGGACGGTAAAATTTCAAGAGTGTTTCCCATATTTTTGATTATTTGTACTGTTTCTTTCTAGACAAAAAAATAGTGCCCGTAGGAAGATACCCTTACGAACACTCACTGTTATGTGTACTTATTATCATTTATTCTTCTTCAATCCATTCAATCAGTCGCTGATAAATCTCATTCTTCGTTTCATCATCTATATTATATAAATCAAAAATTTCAGCTAGCCAAATGCCGTCCGTTGCCAATCGAATAATTGTCGCTTCAATAGGATCTACGCCTTCATTTTCAATATGCTCTTGCCATTTTATATATAAATTGCGGATGGGATCTAACAACTCCTCATCCACTGCTTTCGCGGCCATCAATCCATAATTCATATCTTTATTTTCATATGCTTTATTAAATGTTACATCTACATATGCTCTAAGCCATCTTCCTTTATCGCCACTTTCAGCCTTAGCTTGTTCTGAAATTTTTGTATCATAGCTCGTGGTAAGATGTTCCACCATCCCCTCCACAAGAGCAATTTTTGAAGGATAATGATACAGTAACCCACCTTTGCTTAGCCCTGCTTCTTTTGCAACCGCTTCTAAAGTTAAATTAAAAATTCCTTTTTCACTAACAACTTTTGATGCCGCATTTAAAATATCGATCTTTCTAGACACTCGGCTCATTTTGAACCTCCTATTTTATTTTTTCATTCGAATTTAATGTACTACACAGACGGTTTTTTTGCAACACAATTTGAAAAGAGCATCCCTCAAGGTGAATGTCCTTTAATTATGCACTTATTTTTTTATCTTCCCATGGGCTAACTTTAATTATAGGCGTCTTTTTTCTAAAACACATACGTTATACCAAGCTTTTAGCGGTTCTCCCCACTCTCGTCTTGGCATTTATCTTCACCTCAGAAGGATTGTACCAAAGATTTACTTTTCAGACAACTCCCTGCCCCTTTGCCTGCCTCTATTAGAGCTACTGTATCTTTTCTGATATATGATCAAGCACTTGAGAATTACAATATGACGCAAACTTCTCATATGCTAGAGCAAGCATGACAATGCTGTGAACCTCCCATCACTAAAGTAACGGGCTTCTAGTATTGCTACTAGAGTTTCCTGCTTCTCAGATCGACTTTACTACATCGCATTCTCCACAGGCTTTAATTCGGATAGTCTGTCAATCATCAATTTAATTGGTCCTGTTAAAGAATATTACCGAAATGGTCAGAGTAATGATTACCCAGAGTTTTCCGATACCATCTCTTCTATTGCCCTACTATCAGTATTCCCTTGAAGTAATTCTACGGTGCTTAGAGTAATTTTTTCAGAAGAAAAAGGGTAGATCCCCTTTTTACCGACAGCTAATAGAGTTCTATGCCAGACGGTTTTTTAGGAATATTCCACGACATGTATCATACTTTCGTTATTTATCTGGTCCTATTGTCTTTGATGGGAATATACAAAAAGGCCATAAAACTGTTAGAAATGCGGGTAAGGGCTTATCGCAAAGATGGGAAAAATTCAGCTCTATACGCACTGTTTTTAGTGAAGCTCTTTTAAGAAGAGGCATCCCTAAGTTGTTATACCTTGACAACGGAAAGGTTTATCGTTCAGATCAGTTGCATTTAGCATGCGCTTCTTTAGGTATTACTCTAGCTCATACGAAGCCTTATGATCCAGCAAACAAAGGTTATGTTAATACTTCCGTTATGTAAAGAAAAGCTGCCTCTTTCAGTACACAACGGAAGCGAGGGCAAGATTTCTTTACATAATCATCTGCGGTTAAAATTTTTCAACCAGTCTTTCAACTGGGTATTGTTTTCCCATTGCGCATCCTCTTTTGGGACGATTTCTTTACTTGCATCTTCGATTGCCTCTCTTTTTTTGGCTGAGCCAGTTCGGGCATAAACCTCAGTGGTCTTAATGCTTACATGCCCTAGAAGATCTCTGATGTAGATCAGATCCACATTGGAATCAACAAGCTCCATGGCAGCAGTATGCCTAAGATTGTGCGGACTGAAATCTGCTGGTATCAAATCAGGATTCTTGCTCCTGGCCAAATCAGCATATTTTTTTATGATGTAGTTGATACCCTGGCGTTTGAATGGTTCTTTCATATGATTCTTAAATAGCCAATCATTTAAACATTGTTCTTTGTCTAGACCATGACTGACGATATAATCCCTAATGATTTTAACTGTGTTGCTAAGCAGTGG
>NZ_JBNPXS010000005.1:0-104307 GCF_050433185.1 Desulfitispora alkaliphila | reverse complement strand
AATGCAATTAACTTAATGAACCGCCAAGTACCGAACGGTATGCTTGGTGGTGTGAGAGGACGGTAGATAAAATAATTATCTACCTCCTACTCGATACCATAGGAAAGTTTCACTTTCCATCGGCATAAGTGCAACTAAGGCTTCTGCCGGCGCAAAAAAGCTTGGCACAAGCCAAGTTTTCTTTATATAATAGGAGGTAGAAAAGAGGTGGTAAAAGGTGAAGCAGAAGCAACTAAAAACTATTATTGCGTTGTGTGCAGTAGTACTGTTAGTAATGACAGCGGGTTGTACCCAGCGGGAGATAAAAGAAAATCAGGTTTACGTAGTAGGGGATGTGGGTTACGGATCTAAAACAGAAGAGTTTAAAGATGAACTGCATACGGAAGGTAGAATTCCTTTTCAGGTGTATCAGGGAGTAGATTATGGTCAGTACAGTGAAGAGGGCTGGATTCTTATAACCGTATCTCCTGACCGCCAGGTGGTATTCTTTGCTGAGGCCATCAAGCCGCTGGAGCATGAGGGGAAGGTTCTCTTGGGTAATGATAGTCTAAAGGTGCGCTTGTTTGCAGTAGACAGAGAAAGTGAGGAGCAGTGGGTAGTAACGGAAGAAATGCCCTTTGTCTCTAGGGTTCAGTGGAATGGAGAGGGAAACCGGGTAGCCTTTGGTGGTGACAACAGATTGACTATTTATGATTTAGAACAGAGGCGTCTTTTGATGGATGAAAAACTAGCAAATGAACAAGTAACTTTTTTTTCCTGGGCACCTGGCGACGAAAACAAGATTTACTCGGAGCAGCCTAATTTGGTAAATGGAAGTATCTATTATATAAACTCACAGAAAAAAGTTGAAGCTTATGATACTAGAGAGTCTATTTATTACAAGGGAAAATTAGATAATAACTACTATTACGGTACTAAGTGGGACTTGGTAGAGGATAGCCTCAAGACGGTGATTGCCGACAAACAGGGTAACCTGATAAAGGTATTAGGGAGTGGAGTTTTTCGAGATAGCTATAAGAAAGGAATTGTGATGGTGGGGGAGTGGGGTTTTGGACTTCATTACAAGCCAGATGTGGATGAAGCCCAAAATACAGTAAAGCTTACTGATGAGTACGTATACGATGTAAAATTTGTTGATAAAGGAAAAATTGCCTACACAGTAAAATCACCTGGTGTTAACAACAGTTTTTACTTGCACATAGCAGATCAACGGGGGCGGGAACTTAATAAATTTGAAGTTTCAGGAGCTGAAATAGCTCTAACTCCTGATGGTGCTTTGGGCTATATTGGCGGATATGACGGGGAGGTAGTTAACTTCTCAGAAGTGAAAATTACAGATGAAAATTGGCATCAACAGACCTTTCTAATTGACGAGTTTGAGAATGAAATTATATCCACTCTTAGAGGAGCTGGCTATATTATCAGTCAATATGAGCTGATAGGTCATGAAAACTGGAAACTGCTGGATGAATATTTTACAGACACAGATTCCCCTGAGCAGTGGGGAAAGTATGATATGAGAAGTCGCTTTAGTCAGGGGGAGACAAAGAAATACGGGAAAGCAATAAAAAAGTTTCAGGCTCAAGTTATATTAAAAGAGCTTATTACAAGGGAGCTTGATTGGCAAACCAGGGTAGCATCTGCAGTAATAAATGTTAGTGGAGAAAATAATGCTGGGGATAGTATGGATGTGGATTATGCCATAGAGTTAGTTCGTGAAGATCAAGGCTGGAAGGTAACTGGATTTAGCACTTTTCCCCACTGGGAGCAGCGGGAAGAGGTTGAAAAAGCTGTATCTGAAGCAGTAGAATATTATCGGGGAGAGTTAGGTGAAGGTCCTGTTCAATTGGGGCAAATTCAATTTATCAGGTCCGGGATTATGAACTGGGCCTCCAATGTAGAGCGAGCCGATTTATGTCAGGTATATCTTTTGACTGAAGATGAAGGGGCATATAAGCTGACTCTACAAAAAACTCCTTCTGCCAGATGGCTTCCTCTTGAACTTGAGAAAGTGGGGTACGCAAAGCCTTGAGCTGAGCGTACCCCTTTTGTATGTCTTTAATTTGCAGTATGATGTTTGCCCTGTAGATTTTCTTCTTGTGTTTTTAAGTGATCTAAGTAGCGTTTAGTCTCAGCGCAAACCACTCCTGATAGAGCTAACACAGCGATTAAGTTTGGAATTGCCATCAGTCCGTTAACTATATCTGCAAGCTGCCAAATAAGATCTAACTCTAAGAAGGCACCTGTTGCCACTAAGCCAATAAAAATGTATCTGTAGAAAGGGATACCCTTTACCCCGAAAAGGTACTCGCAACATCTTTCTCCATAGTAATTCCAACCTAAAATAGTAGTAAAGGCAAATAGAGCTAAACCAATAGTCATAATATAAGTTCCTATTACTGGGAAGGCAGTATTGATAGCTTCTTGGGTTAATGCTGCTCCATTTGCATCCCCTTGCCACACTCCTGTTACCACTAGAGCCAAACCGGTTAGGGTGCAGACAATGATTGTATCAAAGAAGGTACCAGTCATAGAAATAAGTCCTTGCTCGGCTGGCCACTTTGTTTTGGCTGCAGCAGCCGCAATAGGTGCACTACCCAAGCCTGATTCATTTGAGAAAACCCCTCGGGCAAATCCATTTCGCAATGCCATCATAACAGTAGCTCCCAAAAAGCCTCCAGTAGCAGCTGTACCAGTAAAGGCACTGGTGAGTACAGTGTTAATAGCTTGAGGAACTTGTTCGGAATGATACAGCAATGTACCAGCACAAATCATAATGTATAGCACTGCCATAAAGGGAACAACTTTTGTAGTTACTTGTGCAATACGCTTAATTCCACCAATGGTCACTAGTGCTACTAATGAGGTCAAAACTACTGCCGTTGCCATTGGCGGGATGTTAAAGGATAATTCCCCTGCAGAAACGATAGCGTTTACCTGGGGGAAAGTACCAATGCCGAAAAAGGCCACTAAAACACCACTTATGGCAAACATAATTGCCAGTGGCTTATAACGTTCTCCCATTCCCTTTTCAATATAATACATAGGTCCCCCGGACATTTGCCCTTTGGCATCTACCTGTCTATATTTTACTGCCAGCAGACACTCAGCATATTTTGTAGCCATACCGAAAAATGCTGCTAGCCACATCCAAAATAGTGCTCCTGGACCGCCTGCCTTGATAGCGGTTGCCACACCTACGATGTTTCCCGTACCGATTGTAGCTGCCATAGCGGTACAAAGGGCACCGAAACTAGTCACATCTCCTTTGCCATTGTTCTTAGCTGTAAAAATGAGCTTAATTGCCAATGGAAGTCTGAAAACCTGTAATAGCTTTAGCCTGATGGTAAGCCAGATACCTGTACCCACCAATAAAAGTAACAGCGGGGGGCCCCATACTATACCATCAATTTTGTTTAGTAGTTCGAAAAAATCCATAATGTGTTGCATCTCCTTTTATGTCAGTAATTTAGTTATTATAAGAGAATATTATATGGACAAATGTCTCCACTGACAAGACATTTATAAAAACAAGTAATTTTAAGAAAGTTGAAAAAGCAGAGAGTCCAATTTATAGCTATGCTAAAAAAATTGCACCGTAGGCTACAGCGCTTAATACTACAAAAGCAGGGTGAATTTTGATTTTCTCTAGTAATAAGTAACTACCTATAACCAAAATTGCCGAATGGACAACGCCAATATAGTTGTATGAGGAAAAAAAGAATTCGTAAGCTAATATTCCCAACAAGATACCAATTGCAGGTCGGACTAAATTGGTCATGTTTTTCATGCGCGGAGAATCTTTAAACTTGTATAAAATGCCCATTAAAAAGATCATGGCGGCCAAGGATGGTAGAACTGTAGCAAGAACGGCGATAATTGCGCCAACTAAACCTCCGATTTCATAACCCACATATCCAGCCATCTTAGTTGCGATTGGACCCGGCAATGAGTTGCCTAATGCAAGCAGCTCGCCAAACTCTTCCATAGACAACCAACCATAGTTAGTAACAACTTCGTTTTGGATCAATGGAATTATCGCAGGTCCGCCTCCATAACCTACAATATTTGGAATAAAAAAAGCTAAAAATAATTGCCAATATAATATCATTCTTATCAATCCTTTCCTGGAACACTAAAAAAGCCGTATAAGAGCAATGCACCAACAATAAAAGCAGGATGGACATTTAAAAACTGAAAAAAGAATAAGCTTAAACAGCCAATAACTATGGTTTTAAACCAACCCAGACCGACTTTAGATTGCTTAATAAAAGAATAAGTAAGACTAAAGAGCATCACTCCTACCACAGGTGTTATGGCCTGCAGCATGCCATTTACTCTTGGCAAATCGCGGTAGAGTGCAATATAACTTGTTAACCCAATCATTAGAAGGACTGTTGGCAAAACACTTGCAATAAGAGCATTAATCAGTCCTAATAGCCCTGCCATTTTATAACCTATGTAACCAGACATTTTTGTTATTATTGGGCCTGGCAAGGTGTTGCCAATGGCTAAAATATTACTAAACTCCTCATCAGTCATCCACTTATACTTTTCAACGGCCTCTTTGTGGACCAAAGGGATTGAAGCAGGCCCTCCGCCATAACCTAACATTCCTGCCCGTAAGAAACCTAAGAATAGTTCCTTATGAATTTTAGGATTAAAGTTCATCTGTTACCACACCTCCTAACAAATGCCTAATTTCTATTTGATTATAATATGGAGGAATTTAATTTACAAATGTAATGTTCTATGTAGACTTTTTCACATGAGACTCTTTTTTTTGCCTTGTAGCCATAAAAAAAGAAAAAGCATATTGACATTAAAAGAGAATAGAACTTATAATTAGACTGACTGACCAGCCGGTCAGTTTCATGTAAAGGAATTATAAATTAATATATTAACTTATAGGAGGCAATGAGTAGTGAAGAAGGTAACAATTTTAGTGATGTGTGTATTAATTTTAATATTATTTACAGCATGTGGTTCTGAGGAAGAAGTAGTTACTGAAGAAGTAGAAAACATAGTTGTTGCCACCCAAGCGGTGGAGCAACAAGATATTGACAAGAGGGTTCAGATTACAGGGAATTTAGCTGGGAGCCAGAATGCCAATATAGTACCTAAAGCAGCTGGACAGGTGCTGGAAATACCAGTTCAGGTTGGGCAACAGGTGAATAGGGGCGATGTTCTCATGCGTTTAGATGATGAGGATATGGCCTTAGCTTTAGCATCAGCTCGGGCAGGCTTAGCAACTGCAGAAGCTAACTTGGCCTCTGCTGAGGCTGGGGTTAGAGAAGAGGAATTAACTCAAGTTAGGGCAGCCTATGAAGATGCAAAGAGAATATATGAGAGAATGGAGCGACTTTATGAGGAAGAAGCTATTTCCCTACGGCAACTAGAAGAAGCAGAGCTAGGTTTGCTTCAGGCAGAAACTAATTTGGAGATGGCCGAAAAAGGGGCTAGAGAAGAAGACTTAGAAGCTGCGAGAGCTCAGGTTGAGCAGACTAGAGCAGAAGTGAACCGAGCTGAAAGTGCGCTGAGAAACGCAGTAATTACTGCGCCTATAGCTGGTAGGGTGGCATCCATTTCAGTAGAGGTTGGTGAAATGGCTGGTTCAGGTGGTCCTGTTATGCGATTGGTCAGTGTGGACAGTGTAGAGGTAGAGGTGAATCTGCCTGAGAGTTATGTTAACAATATAAAGCAAGGGGATGAAGTACAGGTTGAGGTTGCTGCAGCTAGCAGTGAACCACTTATTGGTGTAGTTAAATATGTGAGTCCGGCGGCAGATTTGCAAACTAGACAGTTTCCAATAAAGGTTAGCATCGAGAACTCTGAAGGTGTTCTAAGACCGGGAATGTTTGCCTCTTTAAATTTTGCAACAGAGCGACAAGAGGATGCCTTGGTTGTACCTAAGGAAGCTGTAGTTAATAACAATGGGCAGCAAGTAGTTTATGTGGTGGAGGAAGACCAAGTTCATGAGCGCACAATAACTACAGGGGTTGAAAGTGCAAATATGATTCAAGTTCTTACAGGAGTAGAACTTGGTGAAGAGATAGTTGTGAAGGGGCAGCACCGTTTGGGACACGGATCCTCTGTTAAGGTTGTAAATGGGGGAGATAATAAATGAAGCTTTCTAGATTAGCAGTAGATAGGCCAGTGGCCACGGCCATGTTCTTTTTGATTGTGGTGCTCTTGGGAACTGTTTCTATGAGCAGGTTAGCCTTAGACCTTTATCCTGATTTGGAATTGCCTGTGGCGGCTGTAGTTACAGATTACGAAGGGGCAGGCCCGGTAGAGGTTGAACAACTGGTGACTAGGCCCATGGAGGAAATGCTGGGATCAGTAGAAAATGTGGATAGCATAAATTCACAAACATCCGCAGGAAATTCTATGATTATGGTTATGTTCAATTGGGGTACCGATATGGATACCGCATCCCTGAACATGCGAGAGCGGTTGGATATGCTATCAGGCTTTTTGCCTGATGATGCAGGGTCACCTATGGTCTTTCAGATGGACCCCACTTTGATGCCCATAATGATGTTAAGTATGGGGGGAGAATTGGATCAGGCTCAGCTCAGGAGGCTAGCTGATGATGAAATTAAAAACAGACTGGAGCGGGTGCCTGGGGTGGCTCAGGTTAATGTTTATGGAGGTTTGGAACGGGAAATACAAGTGGTAGTTGACGAACTAAAGTTAAACAATTATGGATTAAATTCAAGTCAAATTGCCCAAGCACTCCAGTCGGAAAATATAAATATGTCTGCCGGTCAGGTGCAAGACGGGCAACGGGAATTTTTGCTGAGAACTCTAGGTGAATACAAGTCAATATCCGAAATTGAAAATACAATTATTCAATCTTCACAAGGACATCCAATATATCTGCGAGATGTAGCGCAGGTAGTAGATGGATACAAAGAGCAGAGGACTTTTAATAGGCTAAATGGAGAGCCAAGTCTCAGTATTGATATCCAAAAGCAAAGTGATGCCAATACAGTTATAGTGGCAGACAATGTGCACCGGGAAATTGAGCGATTGCAGCGAGATTTGCCTGGGAACGTGGAATTTGGGGTAATGTTTGACCAGTCTACCTATATTAAAGAATCGATTAATACTGTGGCAACAAACGCAATTATTGGTGGCTTTTTTGCAATTTTTATCTTATACATGTTTTTGCGCAATATGAGAAGTACCATGATTATTGCTACGGCAATTCCCATTTCGGTGCTGGCCACTTTTGGTCTGATATACTTTGCAGATCAGACTCTTAATCTCTTGACAATGGGTGGCTTAGCCTTGGGTGTAGGGATGATGATCGATAGCTCCATTGTACTGCTGGAAAACATATACCGGCACCGGCAAGAGGGTTATTCGAAAATTGAGGCAGCTAAGCAAGGTGCTTCTGAGGTGGGCATGGCAGTTTTAGCGTCTACTATGACAACTATAGTGGTATTCTTGCCCATTGTATTTGTGCAAGGATTTGCATCCCAGCTCTTTAGGCCTATGGCCTATGTGGTGTCCTTTTCACTGTTCTCCTCACTAATTGTAGCCATAGGGTTAGTACCTATGCTGTCATCTAAGTATATGAGGCTTAAGAGCAGTGAGAAAAGTGGCCCATCTCATGGTAAGCGCATAGAGGCCTTGAGTAACAGATATCAAAGGGTATTAAAGGTGGCTTTGAGGCGAAGAAAAACTGTGGTGGGAATTGTGTTTGCTCTACTAATAGCTACTTTTGCTTTAGTTCCCTTTGTGGGAGCTGAGTTTTTGCCGGCTATGGATGCAGGTGAAATGGAAGTTAGAGCTGACCTTGATATAGGGACTGTTTTAGATGAAACAGATGAACTGGCAAGACAATTAGAAGAAGTGGTTTTTGCCATACCGGAAGTGAAAACTGTATTTACTTCAGTTGGCTCCGGAGGGGACTTTTTTGGTACTGGTTCTAGACCTGAAAGAACTACCTTGAACATTCAACTAGTAGGCGTAACGGAGCGAAGTAGGTCGACGGCCCAAGTTGTAGAACAGGTGCGAGGAGAGTTGGCCCATATTCCTGGAGCAGAAATTACTGTGCGAGAGATAGACCCCAATACGGAAGGAATGGGTGGAGGTAGCCCCATTGGTATTGAAGTGCAAGGGGATGAGCTATCTGTCTTAGAGCAGATTACCGATGATATAGCAGAGCGAATAGCCGTTGTGGAAGGGGTACGAGAAGTCTCTACTAGTTTTGAAACTACCAGGCCCGAGGTGCACTTTGTAATTGATCGTCAGCGGGCAGCTAGCTACGGAATCTCAGCGGGTCAAATTGCCCAAGCAGTGCGCAGTGGCGTACAGGGGCAGACTGCTACTCAACTTCGCATGGGTGGAGAAGAGATAGATGTGCGAGTTATGTTTGAAGAAGGTGTGAAAAAGGATTTAAGCAGAGTTGAAAACCTGCTAATTCCCTCCCCTTCAGGGGCAATGGTACCAGTAAGGGAATTGGCGAAAGTAGAGGTGGCTGAAGGTCCAATCTCAATTAGGCGCTCAGACAATGTGAGAATAGCAACTGTATCTGCGGATATTTTTGAGCGGGACTTGGGTAGTATCATGAGAGATGTTCGAGAAGTAAACAGTGACTTAGACGTACCAGCAGGCTATACAGTAGAGTATGGTGGTCAAGACGCAGAGATGATGGAAGCTTTTGCGGATTTAGTATTGGCATTGCTTCTGGCAATAGTCTTAGTGTATATGGTCATGGCATCCCAGTTTGAATCATTGATCCATCCATTTATCATTATGTTTGCCATGCCAACTACCTTTATCGGGATTGTGGTGAGTTTGTTTATCACTGGTAGGGCCCTGAGTGTACCAGCTTTTATCGGAGTGATATTACTGGCGGGAATTGTGGTTAACAACGCTATTGTATTGGTGGATTACATTAATACTCTGCGCAAGCGGGGCATGGAAAGAGATGCAGCGGTAATGCAGGCAGGGAAGACCAGGTTGCGTCCGATTTTGATGACAGCTAGTACTACTATCTTGGCACTGTTTCCTTTAGCTATCGGTATTGGCGAGGGCGCAGAGGCACAAGCGCCTATGGCCACAGTGGTAGTGGGAGGATTGGCTTTTTCAACATTGATTACCCTAGTGTTGATACCAGTTATGTACACATTATTGGATGATGCATCTATCAAAGTGAAGGGATGGTTTAATAGAGGCAAGAAAAGCAAGGCTGAAGTAGAGGGAGTAACAAAATAGCTAAAATAAGGGGGATTGAAATGAAGAAATTGCGCGGAAAAGCAACTGCAAAAATTGGAGCGCTGCTATTAGCAGCAGTGCTCCTCACAGGCACAGTCTTTGCTCAAACAGGAGAAGCAGAAGGAGAAACCCAGGTACTGCCTTTGACCTTAAAAGAGGCTCAGGAGATATCCCTAGAAAATCACCCTAGGATGGAATTGGCGGAAGTAGGAGTGGAGAAGGCTAGAATGGGAGTGCGGCAGGCAAAGAGTGCAAAAGACAGTCTTGCTGATGCGGAGAGAAAAGACTACAGCATGGTGCTTCAGGAGAGGACAGTAGTACCAATGGCTGAATCTGGTTTAAAGATAGCAGAACACAGTTATAAAATTCAGGAGCAGGGACTTAAACTGGAAGTGGAAAGGGCTTATTACGATTACTTGGCTGCAGAGGAGCAGTTAAAAAATGAAAAGCAACATTTGGAGCGAGCTGAAAAGCAACTGAGGCACGCTAAGGCTAGCTTTGAAGCGGGTATGGTGGCCAAGAACGATGTGCTGGGAGCGGAAACTCAGGTTGCTCAGGCAAGGGCAGGATTGATGACAGCTGAAGATGAAGTGGAAAAAGCCAGAATGGAATTTGCTAAAACGTTAGGTATGTCTTTGGACAGTCAGTTTGAGTTAGTGGATCGATTTCAGTTTGAGAGATGGGAAACTGACATCCAAGCAGCAGTAGAAGCAGCTAAAGAAAAAAGCACAGAAGTACTTATGGCTAGGGAGAACTTAAAAAATAAAAAGCTAGAATTTGATGTGGCTACCAGCTATTGGACGCCAAATGTTTTCACATACCGCGAGGCTGAATACAGCTATAAAGAAGCAAAAATTGAGTTGGAAGATTTGTTAGCTGATGTGGAGGTCAATATTCGAAGTAGTTATATGGGAATAAACACATTAGCAGAACAATACCAGGTGTTGACTAAAGCTAAGGAACACACTGCTGAAAGCCTGCGCTTAGCCCAATTGCGCTATGAAGCAGGAATGGCCACCAGTGCTGATGTACTCAGCGCACAAATCGAATTAAATGAAATGGAAAAGCAGGTTACAGATGTGCTGTACAACTACAATACGGCTGTGGCTGGTTTCAAACTGGAAACAGGACTAGAGCTTTAATGGGGTGCCACAATGGTAGAAAATATTAAAGGTAAGAGGGAATTAATTCTAGAAGCAGCCATAAAGATTTATGCACAAAAAGGATTTCAACAGTCAAAAATAGAAGATATTGCCCAAGAGGCTAATGTGGGCAAGGGTACTGTGTACGAATACTTTGGCAGCAAAAAGGAATTATTTGAGGAAATGATAAAGCAATCTATTGAACACTATTCTTCCAGTGTTGAAAGTCAGGTTAGGTGTGCCTCGAATAGTGAAGAAAGCCTGAAATTGGCTGTTAAAGGGCACATCGAGTTCTGTCTAGAATATCGAGATATGGCCCAAGTGTTTTTTCACGATCACAGCTGGGTGGACAGTGAGTTTACTAAATGGCTTATGGAAATGTGGGAAAAGAAGATGGTGTCTATCAAAGCCATTTTAGAAGAGGGAATTGAAAAGGGCGAATTTGTACCTATGGATACCAAGCTAGTAGCTACAGCATTCTTGGGAATGATGGAGGGAATATGTAGTCCCATGATTTTAGAGTCAGAAGAAGTGATACCGGCGCACATGGCTGAAGACATAGTAGCTTTGATGTTAAGTGGAATTGGAACAAAAAAAGCCCGGCATTAGGAGATGCTGGGCTTTTCCAAAAATGGAAGGAGTGTTAGAATGTCTGAAAAAAATTATCTGGATGCTCTAACTAAAGCCCAACAGGAATTTGCTACAGGAGACCCTTTGACCATGGCTGACTGTAGTGGAGCTACATATGAACAAACAGAAACGGGCAAGGGTTATTTTAAGTTGAGGTACCTGAACAGAGATTATCGGGTGGACTATCCCAGTGGGGAAGTGAGTTTTTTCCACCATGGTTCGGAGAGGCAAGAAGTGCGTCCGCAGGAAGCGGAACAGCAGAAGACGGGCTGTGCTAGGCCTATACCTCAGATTGAGGAGCCCGACTACTCGGGAGACACAATTTTAATCAGCGACAAAACTCTAATGCTCATGTACTTAAAGCAGGCAAGTGGCCTTCCGCCTAGGGAGCAATTAATTAATTTTCTTCAACTGCCAGAGGGAGGGCATCATCATGTTCCCTTTATCGTGGATGCTATTAATCCCATGGTGGAGTTTTACGATCAGCGGAGGAAGCTATTTTATGAGGCTGTGGCAAAGCTAGATGGGGAAATAAATGAGCTAGGAGACTTCGGCGCCACTATTCAAGTATTCCCCAAGATCCCTCTAGCCATGATGGTTTGGGAGGGGGATGAGGAATTTCCGGCTAAGGGAAATGTGCTATTTGATGAGACAGTCTCCAGCTACCTGGATACGGCTGGGGCATATGTTATGGGAATTAATGCGGCTAGGAGGCTGGTGGCAGTGGGTCAAAAACTGGCTCAAGAGAGCCAGTAAAAAACAGGGGGTTTTGACAGGATGATTGACAAGATTAGGAGCAAATTTGTAGCAAAGACATTTTCTATGTTATTGCTGGTGCTACTACTTTCAGCATCAATGGCAGTGGCTGGTGAAAATGTATCCATAGAAGAAGTTAAAAAGCACTTAGAAAAGCACTACGTGGAACCAGTTGACTTTTCCAATGAGCAGTTAGAAAACTTAGAGGATATCTGGGAACTACTAGACGATCCCTATACCAATTATTTTACTCCAGTAGAGTTTGAGGATTATATGGAGCGAATAGAAGGTCACTTTGGCGGTGTGGGAATTCAGGTTGAGAGTGTGGATGGATATACAACTGTGGTGGCACCGCTGAGAGGGACGCCGGCCTTTGATGCAGATATCGAACCTAGGGATAGGATTATTGCAGTGGATGAAATAGATGTAGTAAATGTGCCCTTGGAACAGGTTACCGATATTATCAGAGGAGAGCCGGGAACAGAGGTTATTCTGACTATTATGCGGGGAGAGGATGTATTTGAAGTTTCCCTGATAAGAGAAAAAATTGTAATGGATAGCGTAGTACATGAGTTGCTTGACCACAATGTTGGGTATATAGGCATCCAAACCTTTGGTGAGCGAACATATTTAGAAGTGAGCAGAGCCTTATTGGATTTGGAAAACCAGGGAGCAGAAGCCCTTATTATAGACTTGCGGTACAATGGAGGAGGACTTTTGCATACGGCAGTGGGAATATCTGAGTTGCTAGTTCCCCGAGCGCCAATTGTGCATATTGTGGACAGACAGGGAAAGGAACAGTCTATTACCACTAGTGGCAGTGGTATTGATAAGCCAGTGGCAGTGCTAATTAACCAGGGAAGCGCCAGTGCCTCAGAGATACTGGCTGCTGCCATAAGAGAAAACCAAGTGGGAACACTAGTGGGAACAGAGAGCTTTGGCAAGGCATCAGTTCAGTCCATGAGGAACTTATCTGATGGTGGCGTCTTAAAGCTCACTACGGCCTACTACTTGACCCCAGATAAAAATATGATTCACGGTGAGGGTTTGAAGCCAGATATTTATATAGAGGACTGGGAGATGCAAGTTGAAGCAGCTTTAGCTCACCTGCGCAGTGAGTTAGAACATCCAGAAGTGGGTGATGGAATAATACTATCTGCTAACAGTGATAGATCTTTTATTGAGGGTGGTCGCACCTATGCTCAAGTGAGATTTATCAGTGAAAACTTAGGATTTGGAGTTGACTGGGACCAGACAACGAAAAGCGTTTTTGTAACTGGGGGAGAAAAGCAATTGGTTATGGGCCCTGATGATGAGCAAGGTATTATCATCAAGGGTGGGCGTTCCTACCTTCCTTTGAGGTACTTAGTGGAGGCTCTAGGTGGCACAATTCACTGGAATGATGCCAATGGGAATGTAGAAATATATAAATAAGAAATTTTTTCTGGGAAATGGGAATAAAAAATAATTAAGCGGACAGAATACTTAGTGAAAGGGCGATGCTCTCCTGTTGAGGAGTTGGTTACTTCTCAAATAGCTTAACCAGCGAAGAGGGGCGTTGCCCTTTCTTTTTTTAAAAAAATGTAAAGGATGAATTCACTCATCCTATCCTTCATCCTCCTTTGGAGTATCTGTAGATACCCTGCTATCAATCCACTGAAGAGTATAAGCAAGTGCTAAGCCCCATAAGCCCGAGCTGATGAAATTTTTCATTTCAATCACTTCCTTTCATCAGATAATCTTCCCATTAGAGAAAAACCACATTCGTTTAAGTAAAAATATATATTTTACTAATATTGGTTTAACAGGACAAACCTCACTAGCTGTCGAAATATAAAAGTATAATATTTTGATAGAAGGTGGGGGTTCCTTTGTATGAGGTTCTTGTTTTACATAGAAAAAAGTTAGTGTATGTAATAGCAGTGACTTTATTAATATTGGCTTTAGGGATTGGAGAAGCCCGCGGGTATGAGGATTTATCAGAGCACTGGGCTGAGCAGGATATATACAGACTTACCAGTAGGGGTATTGTAGAGGGATTTCCTCAGGGTGACTTTCAGCCCGATGGTGAGCTTACTAGAGCCCAGCTAACTAAGATGTTAATACAAGCCTTAAATAGGGGTTATCATGCCGTAGATTTAGAAGGTGTTAGTAGTAGCTTTGATGATGTGCCTAGTAACCATTGGGCTAGTGGCTATATGGAGGCTGCTTTGGAATTGGGCTTAGTGGAAGGCTATGATGATGGTACCTTTAGACCAAACCAAAATGTGACCAGGGCGGAAATGATAGTTATGGCTGTAAGAGGCCTGGAGCAAGTTGCTGGACATTCCTTTGAGGGAGAGAGATACCAGGGACTTATGTGTAGCTTTTCCGATAGTGCCGATATACCTAGTTGGGCATCTAGAGAATTAAATATAGCGGTTAAAATTGGGCTTTTCTCAGAGTGGGTTGAAGCTGAAATGGAGCCAAACTGGCCTGCCACTAGGGCAGAAACAGCCAGTTCAGTTCAACGCTTATTAGAGGTGGATAATAGAAAACATCAGTTTTATGGGGAAATTGTGGGAGGAGATCCAACTAACCAGTTGTTGATGGTAAAGATAGCTGGACGGGAGGAAAACCTACCGGTGGCATCTGAACTAAAAGCATATCATGGCAATAAGTTAATTGATTGGTGGAACATGTTGCCGGGACAATGGATTTACTTTAATGTTAATAGAGAGGGAAAAGTGTCATACATGGATTTATCCCAGAATACGCTGCAGGACAATCTGCGCTTTGAGGTTATTGATGGTGTGGCTAACCAATATGGAGATGAGCACCATGGAGAATTAAAAGTGATGGCAGGATTAGAGGACAAAGAAATAGAGCCTTATGTGGATGAG
The DNA here is from genome assembly GCF_050433185.1 of Desulfitispora alkaliphila. Lineage (NCBI taxonomy): Bacteria > Bacillati > Bacillota > Desulfitisporia > Desulfitisporales > Desulfitisporaceae > Desulfitispora > Desulfitispora alkaliphila. The sequence continues at coordinate 89,666 of NZ_JBNPXS010000005.1, read as the reverse complement.
ATTGAACACCATTCAGGGGTTATTCCCACTGCATCTGATATCAAGGCAGATGCATTTAGAGCAAAAACCGAAGCTACTGGTGAGGGAACTGTAGTAGCGGTGGTAGATACAGGTATAGATCCAGGTCATCCAGACTTACAAAAGACTAGTGGCGGTTCCAGGAAAGTGCTAGACGTTGTAGACTTTACCACAGAAGGCATAGTTGAGACGGTAAATAAAGCAGAAATCAGTAACCAAGGGCTAAAGATCAGTGGTGATAGGGAGTACGACGCCCAAACTATTAGTAGCAAAAGCGGCCAAGTTCACTACGGCTATTTAGAACGCCCCTTTTATACTGGCTTAAATAGCACATTGGTGGTACTTGCCGACGCTGAGCGGGAGGGACACTACGATACTGTATACTTAGATATAACTGGGAAAGGCGATTTTGTGAAATTGAAACCCTTTCACATAAATGGTGACGTGGCATCTTTTCAACGCAGGCCAGGTGAGGAATTCAACTTAGCATTGTCGCAAGTGGACTCTAGAGGAGGCTGGGTCCAATTCAGTTATGATGGCCACGGGCATGGAACCCATGTGGCGGGTATCTTAGCTGGGAACGGTGAATTGACCGGAGTAGCACCTGGAACTCAGTTAATAGTGGTTAAAGCTGTTGAAAGTGACGGGAAGGGCGACTGGGAAAATATTCTCCAGGCAGTTAAGTATGCAGCTGAGCGAGCAGATGTGGTAAACTTGAGTTTAGGGTACTATGACGAAACAGGCGAAGCCCAACAGGAATTTACTCGGGTTATGGAAGAGTTAGCTCGAGAGCGGGGAACAGTTTTCGTAACGGCCAGTGGCAATGAAGGTCCAGGCCTGGGCACCCTAACTACCCCCGGCAATGTGGATACGGGTATAACTGTAGGTGCTTATATATCACCAGAGGTTTGGCGCAATACCTTTGGCTGGAGTGTGGACAAACCCTCCCTTTGGGCTTTCAGCTCTACTGGCCCCAAACCCAATGGGTCCTTAGCACCTATGATTTTAGCTCCGGGAAGTGTGGTCTCTGCTGCGCCCTTGTGGACAGGCAGCAAATACTTTTTAGACGAGGGCACTAGCATGGCAGTACCCCATGTGGCAGGAGCAATAGCCCTATTAGCTGATGCCAGCAACAATAGGGAAATGGAAGTTTCCTATGATGAGATTAAAGATGTCCTGCTGGCAGGAGCAGATGAGTTAGAGCACTTGGCCCTAGTGGAACAGGGCAGGGGTACACTGAATCTTTTAAATTCATGGGAACTTTTACAGGGGGGATATACGTCTGAAGAGAGAAAGTGGGATGTAAATGGAGTTTACGCCCGTCAGTACCTGCCAAGGGAAATAATGTTTACCTTTGAGAACAAGCTAGGAACAGAACAAAAATTAGATTTGTCATCAGATGGGACCATTATTTCTCCACAGCTTGAGAAATTTCGCTTGCCAGCTAATGGTCAGCGGCGAATTATAGCTGACGTTAGCATTCCAGAGCGAGCAGGGTTACACTCCTTTAGCTACAATGGAATTCCGGTAACTGTGATTAACCCAATCAAATTAGATAGAGATAATGAGTATAGCCATACTCTGCAGGGAAGTGCTCCTGCAGGGCAGCATCAGCGCTACTATTTTAATGTGGGAGCTGATGCAGAAGATTTCAGGTTAGCTTTACGAGTGCTTAGAGATGATGCAGGTGAGCACAAGGGACGGGGGCGATTACACGTCTTTGATCCTCAGGGAAAGTATTATGATTTAACTCCATATACTGGAGTTAGCGGGGAGTTAGAAAATGGAGTGGAAGATGGAGTAGAAGAGTTAAACATTCCCAACCCTGATTCCGGTGTATGGGAGGTAATTGTCTACAGTTCTCCTGCACTTAGTAGCCATGGAAGATACACAGAGACAGATTACAGTCTCACAGCGTCTACTGAATTAGGTTCAAGTAATGGGGAAAGTCATAATAGTGGTAGCGCTAAAACCGATCTAATTATAGGTAGCCAACCGGTCTCATTGCGGCCAGGGCAGAAGCTAGAGCTCGGCCTAGAGGTGAGAGAGCGGGATAACTTAAAACCATATAATGGTACATTGATAATTGGAAGCAGGAGTTATGTGGTAGTAGATGGATATGCAAAAGTAGAAATAACTCCTTCAAGCTTTAGGGACATATTGGAGATAGAGACTAGATAATGGAGTGATGACTTTAATGAACAAAAAGATAACAGCAGCATTGGTGGCACTAATAGTGGTTTCATTATTTGTATCTACATGGCAGATATTTCAGCGGCACCAAGTGGAGCATGCTAATCGAAATGTTGAATTAGCTGTAGAGTATGGAGAGATGATATTAGCAGTGGAGCGTCAAGGGCGAGGAGCCTATAACTTGAAGGAAGTTTTAGCCCACTTGGAAGAGAAAAAGCTTACCAGTATTCTCTTTAAAGAACAGACTTTTATGGATTTGCGCATGCTAGGCCAGCTTCAGTCATTTCAGGGTAATGAGCTGTTGTCAACATACAGGGGTGGGCGCAGTACTGGATGGATTACTCAGTTGGGAGCTGAAGATAAATTAAACCCGTGGCACTATTACTTTGAGATATATGAGAACAATACTTTTGACAGAGTGGTTAAGCACTTAGATTTAAAATCAGAGGGTTTAGTAGTCTACCAGGAACCTGAAGGGGATGCACCTGGAGTAGTATCAACTCCTTTGAGTGCCAATAATTTGCAAGAGTTGGGTTTGGGCTTTCCAGAGGAGGCTGTGGCGAAACTTTCAGAAGAATATAGAGTGTGGTTGCAGGTGCGCCATTGGCCTGGGGCTACTGGTGACCAAATAGATACTTTGTTTGAGGAAATATTTCAGTATCCATTGTCGGGTATACTGTTTAACGATTCCGATGTACCTGGATTTCCTGGAAACGTTAATTATTTGGCGCGGGCAGTGGCAGAGTTAGGTGTTCCCGTAGCTACAATTGAGTTTTTCGATCAAAAGGGAATGCCGTCTTTAGTGCGTTCGGTGGAAAAAGAAGCAGTTAGACTGCATACTATTTCCCAATCTGAGTTAAACACAATGACAGAGTCTAGGGCGATTCAGCGCTTTAATCTGGCTGTAACGGAGCGGAACAACCGCTTACTATTGCTGCGCACCTTTCCCAGCAGTGAAGGTGGCGAGCAGTGGCTTGAGAGAAATATGAACTACATGGAACAGTTAACTGAAACCCTGGAGAAATCCGGTTATGCAATTGGCCCTGTGGATACCTTTGGCAGCATTCCCTTTAGTAGGTTAATGCTATTGGTAATGTGTGCTGGACCCTTAGCTGGTGGTGCTCTATTGGTAGCTCGCTGGGGTCTTCCCAAAACTGGGGTAGCACTGGCGCTGTTGGGAGCGGGATTAGTATTATTATTAATTGCCACTGGGCGAATTGAGTTGACTAGGAAGTTGATGGCTCTAGCAGGTTCAATCGTTTATCCCACCCTGGGCATAACACTGTTCTTGCGCTCCCTGGGAGAGAGCAGCTTTGTTGCTACTGTAGTAACCTTTTTAAAGATTACTGCTGTTTCCCTATTAGGGGGAATTTTTACCGCAGCGTTGTTGGCAGACGTGGGCTATTTGGTTAAGATCGATCAATTTGCAGGGGTGAAGTTTGCCCATGTAATACCCCTTGCACTTCTTGGTAGCTATTACGGCTGGCGTGTATTTAAAGATGGGGGAGAAACCCCAGTGCAGTTTGCAATTAGAGTGTTTAAGCAGCCATTACTGGTTGGAATGGCAGCTATAGCTGTAATATTTGTAGGCATTCTTGCTGTGTATGTGGCTAGAACAGGCAATGAGGCTCGGGTAGTTTTTGATCTGGAGTTGCAGTTTAGAGCACTATTAGATCAGATACTGGGGGTTAGGCCCAGGACTAAGGAATTCTTTATCGGGCACCCAGCCTTGTTATTGGCAATATTTTTTGGCTTGAGGCACTGGATTGCAGTCCCTCTAATTCTCATGGGGGCTATAGGGCAAATTAGTGTGGTGAACACTTATGCTCACCTGCATACGCCCTTTGCCATATCACTTATTCGAACCTTTCACGGGGTTTGGATTGGGCTATTAGTAGGTGTAATACTATTAGTTGCAGTGAAGGTAATACTAGATATATACAGACGAGAGACAGCAGGTGGTGGTAACTAGTGAAGATAGTTCTGTCGGGATATTACGGTTTTGACAACGCTGGTGATGAGGCAGTGCTTTACAGTATTGTTGAAGCGCTGGGCCAGGAAGGTGAGTCAGAGTTAGAGATTGTGGTGTTATCCAATAACCCAGAGCAAACCGAAAAACTGTATCAGGTGCGATCTGTGAGCAGATGGGACTTGAAAAAGGTGGCCGCAGAAATAGGGAGTAGCTCTCTGTTGATTAGCGGTGGAGGTAGCTTGCTTCAGGATGTAACAGGACCCAAGAGTATTATATACTACCTGGGAGTAGTTGGGATAGCTGTTGCCAAGGGGGTTCCAACCTTTTTCTACAGTCAAGGAATTGGACCGGTTAGGGGTTCTTTGGGCAAGAGATTAATACCAATAGTGGCCAATAGAGTTAAACATGTTACTGTGCGCGATGAAAAATCAAAGGAACTATTGCAGACATTGGGTGTAAAAAAAACGCCCATAGATGTTACTGCAGACCCTGTGATGGGTGTGAATAGGGATAGAGTAGATTTAAGTGTAGGACAGAAAATATTTGCTCAGGCTGGGCTAGTACAAGACAAAATTACTGTTGGTCTAGCTCTGCGCCACTGGCAGGGATTTGAGCAGTTAACTAATCCTCTGGCCCAGTGGTGTGATCAAATGGTGGAACAGGGAGTCCAGGTGGTATTCATCCCCTTTCACACACCTGAGGATGGGGATGCCTGTGAGCAGATAGTGGAGCAGATGAGAGCAAAGAGTCCAGTTCTTCCAGGGGGGTATCAAGTTCAAGAGTATTTAAGTGTTGTGGCAAATCTAGACTTCATGGTAGGGATGAGACTGCATGCCCTTATTATGGCGGGGGCAATGAAGGTTCCTATGGCAGGGATATCCTATGATCCTAAAGTGGAGGCTTATTTAAACCAAGTGGAACAGCCGTTGGTAGCAGATTTGTTTGGCGGAGGAGATAACAGTGCAGTGGCACAGGGGCTGGCCAATGCCTATGAAAACCGAGAGGAGCTTCTGAAGAAACTTGCGATAAATGTACCTGTATTAAGGGATAGGGCTAGGCGTCCAGCTAAAATTGCTCTGGAATTATCAAAAAATAGTTGAGGGATTTGAAAAGAGCACATACTTAAAAATAAATAGCGATGCGAATAGTATATATAAACTTTGAGAAAGAGAAGGTGCTTAGCTGTGAAGAAAAAAATATTGGGAGTGATAATGGTTACCTTGATGTTAACAATGGGTTTTGCGATAGCTGGCATGGCCAGCGAAACAAAGGAACTTGCTCCTGGCGTTGAGTACAAGGTGAGGAGAGATTTAGCCAACTTGTCAGGTGAACGGTTGGCAGTACATATTATTACAGTGGACAGTTCAGTGCGAGACATAGAGGTTAAGCCAGTTAATGCTGGAAATAGGATAGGAGATACAGAAACTTTAAGCAGCATGGCGGGAAAATATGGTGCTGTGGCCGCTATTAACGGTGGCTTCTACGGCAATCAGCAGGGGCGCAGATTGCCCATCGGAAATTTATTGCTAGAAGGCCAGCTTCTCAGCCAATCCCATTACAACAGAACATCTATGGGTATTAGTGGAGCAAATGAAGTGATGTTTGGTTTTTTCAATCCAGTTACTAGAGTGATAATGCCAGGGGGAGAGCTGGTGGAGGTTACTGCGGTGAACACCTTTGGTGGAGAACGAGGGGTTTACTTTTACACTGGGGAATGGAATGGAACTGTCAGTGGTGGCGAAAGATTGAACTTGGTTTTAGAGCAGAGGGATGGCCAAAACTATAAGATTGCTCAGATTACTTCAGGGACTGTTACTGTTAAGCCTGGGCAAGCGGTATTGAGCTTTAGAGGAGAGCAGCGGGATTTAGGTAATAATCTTCATGTGGGAGCTCTTTTGCGAAAAGATGTGCAGTACAATGCAGATTTTTGGAGTCGAGCGGAGCACCTGCTTACAGCGGGCCCCCTATTAGTTGATAAAGGAGAGCCAGTTTTCCAAGCAATTGATGAGGGTTTTACGGGAAGTGTGCTACAGCCAAACCCAAGGTCTGCTATAGGTAAGACTGCGGACGGAAAGTTGTTAATGGTAGTAGCTGAAAGCCACAATGGTGGCAGCGGTAGAGTGGGGTTAACCTTGGAAGAGATGGCACTGCTAATGGCTCAACTGGGAGCAGTGGAGGCCATGGGCTTAGATAGCGGAGGATCATCTACATTGTGGGCAGGAGATAAGGTTGTAAACAGGGTTGCCAATTACCAGCGCTCTATCCCCAACGCTATCCTAGTGCTAGTGGGTCCAAAGCTATACATGAATGGGGAGCGCATATACCCAGATGTACCTCCAGTGATAAGCGAAGGTAGAACTTTGGTTCCTCTTAGGATAATGATGGAAGAGTTAGGAGCACAGGTTGACTGGGATGGAGCAACAAGAACGGTTACAGTTACCAGAGAAAATCAAAATATTAAATTACAGCTCAATAACAATAAAGCCCAAGTAGATGGGAAGGAATATGTGTTAGATGTGCCAGCCCAATTAGTAGATGGAAGAACCATGATACCCGTGAGATTTGTAACAGAAGCACTTAATGGGCAAGTTAATTGGAACGCTGAGCAACGAAAAATTGAGCTGTTTTTAAGGTAGCCTCTAAAATATTAAAGAAACGCGAGGAGGAAATAACATGTCCTTTTGGGATAGATTAAAATGGATATGGGGCATAGCAGCCCTTGTAATAATGGGTACTGGGATCTTTCCAAATGCGGTGTTGGGCTCTGAGGCCCAGGCCAGGATCGACTGGCAGTATCGGGATGGGGTAAGCGGTGCCCATCCTGGGCAAGTTCAAGTGTTGCCCAATAATAATATTTTATTTGTGTTAAACGGCTACCAAGAGGGAAAAGTGCTAGAAATAAATAGAGATGGCAAAGTTGAGTGGCGCCTAGAGGGGATTAATGCAAACAGTGCAGTTAGGCTGAATAACGGGAACACGTTAATTAGTGAAACAGCGACCCCAGGTAAGCCAGGGTACCAGCGGGTAGTAGAGGTTAACCCTGAGGGCAAGCAGGTTTGGGAGTATAGAATACCGGCAGCGGCACAAGGGATTCGGCACAGTGAGGAGACTGGAGATGGGAAAATCCTAATCACCACCAGGAATAAGGTTTTGTTGGTAAATAGAGCTGGTCAGATAGAACTAGAACTTAATGCAGATAAACTGGGAAGCAGTAACCAAGTGACCAAGCTTCCCACTTATGGATCTATAAACGGTGACACTGCTAAAGTGACTAATTTGGTATCAGCCACAGAGTTGCCAACTGGAAATATTCTCATTGTTGATCAGGGAGTTCGGACTGGCGGTAGAGTTTTAGAGGTAAGCCGCAGTGGCCAGTTAGTGCAAGAGTGGAAGGATTTAAGTCGTCCTAAAGCCGCTATGAGGCAAGAAGGGGGCAGAACAGCTATTTTGGATACAGGAGCTTATGCCCTGCTAATATATGATAAAAGCGGAAGAGTAGAGGACGTAATAAGTTATAGACAGGTTATTACTGAGCTACCGGTCTTGAACCAATGGGGTGTGACAATCACGACAGATAACCACTTTGTCATGGGGTTAAGTTATACCAACGGTCAATCTTTACTGGTAGAAATTAACGATAAAGTGCCCAAACTGATAGTAGATGGTAAGGAGTTTACCGGTACTGCTCCTTTTATGGCAGAGGGCCGTATGTTTGGACCTATGAGGGAATTGTTTAATAGCTTTGGCATTAACCTTCACTGGGATAACGGCTCCAACGAAATGGTAGCTGTATATGAGAACACAACGGTTAAATTCAAGAATGGAAGCAGTATAGCAGAGGTAAATGGAAGACAGGTAGATATAGGAGCTGAACCGAGAATGGTGGGGAATTTGACTTATGTACCCCTGCGAATATTTAACCAGTGCTTTGGCTTTAAGTTGGAGTGGGATGGAAAGACGAGAACTACAATTATTGAGAGGCCTTAGTGCCTCTTTACCTCTAAGGGGGATTGGAGTATAATACAATTTAGCTGATTAATTAACTGAAAGAAGGAATGGGAATGACCACCGGAGAGAAAATTGCCCGAGCTGCCGGAGCCGTAGTGATTATGAACCTTTTTAGTCGCCTACTAGGTTTTGGCAGGGAGATGGCAATTGCAGATAGATTTGGGGCTAGTGAAGCAGTTGATGCATACTTAGTAGCATATACAATCCCCTATTTTTTACAAGCAATTTTGGGTGCTGCGTTGGTTACAGCAGCAGTGCCTGTTTTTACAAAGTACATTGTTGACGACAATCGGGAAGAGGCATGGAAAGTGGCCAGTATCCTGATTAACATAACTGGAGTTTTATTGATAGCATTTACCTTGGTAGGGATTTTGGGGTCTACTCAGTTGGTAAAGCTTATGGCTCCCGGATTTAATCCTGAGACTACAGCTTTAGCATCGCACATGACTAAAATCATGTTTCCAGCAGTAATCTTTATGGGTGTAGGTATGTTGCTAACAGGTATTCTAAACGCCTTTCACTATTTTGCATTACCTGCTTTTGCCCCGGGATTTTCTAATTTGGTGATAATAGCTACTGTGGTGCTTTTGGGAGCACAGTATGGTATCGAAGGCTTAGCCGTGGGGACATTAGTTAGTATGTTGGGCTTTTTGATAATTCAGTACCCCCTATTGCGAAAGCTAAACTTCAAGTACACCTTTAGTTTTGATTATAAGCATCCAGCAGTAAAAAAAGTTGGATATACAATTATGCCCATAGTGATTGGGGTAGCTGTAAATCAAGTTTACTTCGCTATAAACCGGATTTTTGCCTCTGGTTTAGTAGAGGGCAGTATATCTGCTCTTAACTATTCACAGCGGTTGATGCAGTTGCCTTTAGGGATATTTGTTGTTGCAGTATCTACTGCCATATTTCCTGCACTGGCAGCCCAAGCAATTAAAAACCAACGGTTTGAGTTAGGACAGACGCTAATTAGGGGACTGAGATTAGTTACTTTAGTATCTATTCCAGCGGCAGTGGGCCTGATAGTTTTAGCAGAACCAACGGTAAAGCTGCTCTTTGAGCGGGGTGCCTTTGATCATCGAGCTACAGTGATGACTGCTCAAGCACTTATATTTTACTCTATAGGCATGTTTGCCCAGGGAGCTAACTTGGTGATAACTAGGGCATATTATGCTTTGGATGATGTAAAAACCCCGGTAATAATGAGTTTAATCTCAGTGGCTGTGAATATAGCCTTGAGTTTTGCCCTGATTGGGTCCATGGCCCATGCGGGTTTGGCACTGGCAAATTCAGTGGCGGCCACAGTAAACACTGTGCTGCTGTACCTATACTTGCGCAAGCACTTGGAGGCGATTCCCCACAAGAGATTGGCATTGTCTTTTGCTAAGGTTTCACTGGCGTCTGCTATAATGGCGTACCTCACAATAAAGGCCTTTGAGATTATTCCAGGACATTTAGTGTTGCAGGTAGGGGGAGCTATTGGAGTAGGGGTAGCAGTTTTTGGTGGAACTGTGTTGTTGCTGAAGGAAGAAGAGGTCCTTAGAATTGTGGAACAAATAAAAAACAAGATATTACCAAAGTAAATGAGTCTAAATTAGCAGGAGAAAGCGTACAAATGTAGAATATTAATTTCTTTGAGTATGATTTTATACTAGAGAGAAGGTGTTGTAAAAATAATGTTTGATGTGAACCAGATAAGACAGATTTTACCTCATAACTACCCCTTTCTGCTTGTAGATAGAATTTTAGAAGTGAAAGAAGGCAAAGGTGCTGTGGGGATTAAAAATGTGACAATAAATGAAAATTTCTTTCAAGGGCACTTTCCCGATTATCCTGTCATGCCAGGAGTACTAATTGTGGAGGCTATGGCTCAAGTTGGAGCTGTAGCATTATTGAAGAAGCCAGAATTTGCAGGGAAGATAGCTTTTTTCACGGGAATAGACAAGGTTAGATTTAGACGTCAAGTTGTACCAGGTGATCAATTGAGAATTGAAGTAGAGCTCACCCAGCTCAGAGGGAACATTGGCAAGAGTCAGGCCAAAGCATTTGTAGATGGGGAATTGGCCTGTGAAGGGCAGCTGATGTTTGCCATTCAAAAGTAGTAAATTACACCGGAGGGGGAGTATTTAGGAGATGGAGAAGGCATTTTTAGCCATGATGCTAGCATTTATTGTGGCATTAGTACTGACGCCAGTAGTTAAGTCACTAGCTTTTAGAGTGGGAGCAGTAGACAATCCTGAACAGCGAAAAGTACATAAGAAGATTATGCCCAGAATGGGTGGGTTGGCTATTTATCTAGGATTTATAGGAGCGGTGTTGACTACTCAGCCTCTGACTAATCAGATTATAGGCTTGTTATTAGGTGGTACTATTATTGTTGTAATAGGTATAGCTGATGATATTGTGGGTTTGCAGCCAAAGGTTAAACTTTTGGGCCAGATTGTGGCAGCATCAGTACTTGTTCTGTTTGGAATTGGCGTAGAGTTTGTGACAAACCCTTTTGACGGAATGATATCCCTGGGTATTCTTAGTATACCTTTTACAATTCTTTGGATAGTAGGGGTGACCAATGCGGTCAACCTAATTGATGGATTAGATGGTTTAGCTGGGGGAGTAACAGCTATCGCAGCAACTACATTAGCAGTAGTGGCTTGGACAGAAGGACAGACGCTCTATGCTACTTGTGCCCTAATTCTCGCTGCTAGTACTATGGGATTTTTAAAGTACAACTTTTATCCTGCTAAAATCTTTATGGGAGATACCGGCTCCATGTTTTTGGGTTTCAACTTAGCCACTTTGGCTGTGTTAGGTTTGGGAAAAGGGGCTACTGTAATATCTCTATTTATCCCAATCGTGATTTTAGGGATACCCATTTTGGATACGGCATTTGCCATTGTTAGAAGATACATGAAAAATCAACCTATTTTTAAAGCAGATAAAGAACACTTACATCACTGTCTTTTAGCTGTGGGATTAAGTCATAAGCAGACGGTGCTGGTGATTTACGGATTGAATTCAATTTTAGGTGCTAGTGCAGTGATGCTTACCATGCTGACCACAGCGCAGGCTGTGATGATACTGTTAATACTGTTTACGGGAATAGTCTTAGGAGCAGAAAAAATCGGAGTTGTTGGTACTAGGGCTATTGAAAGTACTGGCAAAACTTACGTAAGTGGTAAGTGAGGTGTATTAAAGGATGAAGCGAAAACAGATTTTTATAGTTAGTTTGGCTTTAGTGGCAGCGCTTATATCGGGAATTTTTGTAGGGGTTCAGGTAGAGGCCTTTTCTAATACTCCGGGTACTGAGAGCGATCCTCTAGTGTCTAAAAGTTACTTAGATCAGCAACTGGAGGAACGGGTACAAGAACTAGAAGAGGAACTAGCTCGCGTTCAGGCTAGAGCAAATGAGTTAGAACGAATATTAGGGCAGTAATGTCAAGGGGCGGTTCTCCTGACAACTTTTAAAAGGGTTGTCAGGAGAACCGCCCCTTCACTCTTTGCAGGAAAAATAAAACAATAATCGAATAAATAAAAAGGGAACCATAGATTTTTCACAGTTTTTTAGGCAGAAGGGTGTGAGCTGATGTTAAATAAGCTAATCAAGAGAAGATTTAATAAGTTAGCACACCGTTTTATGATTTATTTAACCATAGCAATTGTGGTAATCATGTCTGTCAATTTGATTTGGAATATACAGCATCAGCGTCAGCAGGCCATTAATGATTTGACTGAAAAATCCCAAATAATGGCTACGCAATTCGAGGCTATGCGGGCTTTTATCGCTCAGAAGCAAGATGTTATAAACTATGATTCACATGGCAACTTTGAGTTTAAACAATTAAACCCTGCGGCAGTAGGCAAAGGAGTAGGTGATATTTTTTCTAATTGGACCGAATATAACATAAAGCAGACAAAACTTGAGGTTCGCAATCAGGAAAACAAACCGGATTCTACAGAGCGAGAAATGATCAAAAAGCTTCAGAAAGATAGTTCTCTGAAAGAGGTATGGCAGCAGGATGAACTGGAGGGCAAGCGCTACTTTCGCTATATGTATCCACTTTACATGGAGGAATGGTGCCTTCAGTGTCATGGTGAGCCAGCTGGAGAGTTGGATATTGCAGGGTATCCTAAAGAGGGCTACGGTTTAGGTGATTTTGCAGGGGCAATAAGTATTACAATTCCAATGGATAGCTTTTACCAAAAGCAACGCAGCAATAATATTAACTACATAGCTCTGATGCTTATCGTAGTTGTTTCTACTATTTTAGTCACATTTTTATTAATGCGCACTTTAGTAACCAATCCTTTAAACCAGCTAAGCAGAATGACTAAGTCCATGGGAAGAGGGAATTTAGATGTAGATCTGAGTAAATTTGAGGGGTGCGGGGAAATAAGGTCTCTAGCCCATGACTTTGATGGTATGGCGATTAAACTTAAAGAAATGTACCAGGTTTTAGAGCAGAGAGTAGAGGAAAGAACGAAACAACTAAAGCGTTCAAATCAACTCCAATCTGAATTTTTGGCAAACATGAGTCATGAATTGCGAACACCCCTGACAGCTATTATTGCTTTTACTGAATTGATGCTTGAGCGAGCTGAAGAAAAAGGAGACTGGGTACAAGCAGAGAACTTAAGGGATATGCAAGAGTGTGGACAACGGTTATTGGACATGATTAATGATCTTTTAGATATGGCAAAAATTGAGGCGGGTCAGATGAAGGTAGAGCTCATCAGCACAGACCTAACAGAAGTAGTTAACTTTTCTCAAAAAACTCTTATGCCTCTTGCGAAAGTAAAGAATATTTCCCTAATAAACAACGTAAGTTACAAAATTCCACTTGTTAAGGCTGACCCTGAAAGATTGCTTCAAATAATGCTAAATCTGATGGGGAATGCTTTGAAATTTACTCCTGCAGGAGGAACTGTTACAGTTAACGCCGATGTAATGGGTGACCAAATAGTTGTATCAGTTCTAGATACGGGAATAGGATTAAATAAATACAATGAAGAAATCGTATTTGATAAATTTAAGCAGGTGGAGTCACCTGGTGAAGTAAAGCAAGGAGGGGCAGGTTTAGGCCTAGCTCTTGCCAAAAAGCTTGTGGAACTTCATGGCGGTGAAATTTGGGTGAATTCTGAAAAAGACGAGGGCAGTGCTTTTAGATTTAGTCTATTTATTTACAATCACAGCGGAAAGGATGAAGAGCTTGAGTGAGGGTAAAAAAATACTAATAGTGGACGATGAACCGAAAATAATCAAAGTTATAGAGCAGACGCTAATAACTCAAGGTTATCAAGTGATAAAAGCAGAAGATGGGGAAAAGGCTTTAGAACAAATAGAACTAGAACAACCTGATTTAATGGTGTTAGACTTAATGCTGCCTAAGCTAGATGGCTATGAAGTTTGTCGTATGGCTAGGAAAAAATATTCAATTCCTATAATAATGCTTACAGCAAAAGCAGATTTAGTGGATAAGGCAGTGGGGTTTAATATGGGAGTAGATGACTATGTGACTAAACCTTTTAGCCCTTCTGAGCTTGCTTTACGCATTAAAGCGGTGCTACGCCGCGTAAATGAAGCTCAAATTTTTAATAAGAATGAAGAGGATACGAAACTAATTTTGGGTGAAGTTAGTATAGATTACAGCACTCGTTTAGTTACAGTTAGGGGCAATGAAGTCACGCTCACAGCTAAGGAGTTCGAATTATTGGGACTACTTATGAAGAATAAAAATCAGGTATTTACTCGAGAACAGTTACTGCAGAAGATATGGGATAGTGATTATGTGGGCGATATAAATACGGTCACTGTGTTAATTAGACGCATTAGAGAGAAGATAGAGCTAGATCCGGCAAATCCCAAGTATGTAATCACCGTTTGGGGGGTTGGATACAAATTCTCCAACTCTTGACAGCATAAGCTTCACTGGGGTATAATTCTAAACAAGAAAATATTGTAAAAGCATTTAGGTGCCTACATTAAGTGTAGGAGAATAGGGAATGGAGTGCAATTCTCCAGCGGTCCCGCCACTGTAACTGGAGAGCTTCTGAGCAATTATGCCACTGCAAGTTAATCTTGCGGGAAGGTGCCAAGGAGCGTTTGATCTGGAAGTCAGGAGACCTGCCTAAAGTGCGCTAGTGACATCTGCGGGAGACAGGTGTTGTACTGCAGGGTAATGGAAACATCCTCAGCTCATTTTGAGCTGGGGTTTTTTATTTCAAAAAAATAAAAAGGGGGATGATTGTAATGAGTTTACTAAGGGAAACTGTTTCAAAAATTGGGGAGCTTGACCGAGATGCAATGGAGAAATGTAAAGAGCGATTAGATAGTCTGACCAAGCCACCTGGGAGCTTAGGTGTACTGGAAGATTTAGCAATTAAGCTGGCGGGGATAAGGGAACAGGTATTAAATCAAGTAGACAAGCGCTCTGTCTTAGTAATGGCTGGTGATCATGGGGTTGTGGCAGAAGGCGTAAGTGCATTTCCCCAGGAAGTAACCCCTCAGATGGTGTTAAACTTCCTAAATGGTGGAGCAGCCATTAATGTTTTGTCTCACCACGCAGGAGCTAACGTAAAAGTTGCAGATATTGGGGTGGCAAGTGATATGAATTATCCCCAGCTTATTAACAAAAAAGTCAGAAGGGGAACTGACAACATGGCTAAGGGTCCTGCTATGACCAGAGATGAAGCTATCAAAGCGATTGAGGCGGGTATAGAGATAGCAGAAGCAGAAATTAAAGCAGGGGTAAATCTACTGGCTACAGGTGAAATGGGGATTGGCAATACAACTGCTAGTAGTGCAATTTTAGTTGGATCTGGACTGGAACTAGATGTGGTAGTGGGGAGGGGAACAGGACTGAATGATGAAGGACTTGAGCGCAAACGCCAAGCAATAAAGCGGGCTATTGAAATAAATCAACCAGATCCCCAAGACGGTTTAGATATACTACATAAAGTGGGCGGGTTGGAAATAGGTGCTATTATTGGTGTGATTTTGGCAGCGGCAGCCAATCGAATACCAGTGATAATTGATGGATTTATTGCTGGAGCTGCAGCGGTGATAGCGGCAAGAATAGAGCCTAAGAGTCTAGATTATATAATTCCCTCTCATAGCTCCGCAGAGCCTGGACACGCTAGGGCATTAAACTCCCTAGGGTTACGACCTTACTTGGAGTTAGATATGCGCTTAGGAGAGGGCACAGGGGCAGTATTGGCAATGCATTTAGTTGAGGCAAGCTGCAAAATTGTTAGTGAAATGGCTACCTTTGCAGACGCAGGAGTATCAAGAGCCTAGTTAAGAATAATGTGCATATTTTTTTGCTGGTCTAATAAATATTTATTGGACCAGCTTTTTTATTGGTTACATCACGTTCAGGAGGTATGAGAAGTGAAAATAAAGCCAAAGGCCCTAAAGCCCGGGGATACAGTAAGTTTAGTAGCGCCAGCTAGTTATGCCAATAGCCCAAGCGCTATCTACTTTTGTAAAGCTGCCTTAGAAGATCTGGGGTATAGAGTAATAGAAGGAAAATCTTTAAATAAGAGATGGGGTTATCTGGCAGGTACTGATGAAGAACGCTTAAACGACTTAATGGATGCCTTTCAAAACCCAAATATCAATGGAATATTTTGTCTCAGAGGTGGATACGGTAGTATGAGGCTGCTATCCATGCTAGATTATAATTTAATAAAAGCAAACCCTAAAGTTTTTGTGGGGTTTAGCGATATAACTGCAATGCAGCTAGCCATTTACAGGGAAACAGGGCTAGTCACTTTTCATGGACCAGTAGTTAATTCATTAGTGAGAAATAAAGAGGCGGGTACCTATAGCGTAGAAAATCTACATAGAGCAACCACAAGTAGCAAACCCCTGGGTAAGATTAAGAACCCCGAGAAAGGACACTATGTAGTAGCGTTAAATGGCGGGGTTGCATCAGGAGATCTTGTGGGTGGGAATTTATCATTAATCTGCGCCACTTTGGGAACTCCCTATGAAATAGATACTACTAATAAAATACTATTTTTAGAAGAGGTGGGGGAAGAGCCATATAGAATTGATCGCATGCTCACCCAGCTAGAGCTAGCAGGAAAGCTAAAGGATATAGCGGGTTTAATTGTTGGAGAATCTGTAAACTGTCGTCCGCGAGAATATATGCCTAGCTTTAGTTCTACCTTTAATATAGAAGAAATCTTAGTCCAGAAAGTAGAAAAGCTCAATGTTCCCGCAATCTATGGAATGACCATAGGACACGGGAAACATCAAGCTACTCTTCCGCTGGGAGTCAAAGCAACTCTCGATGCGGATCAAGGGCATCTACTCATAAGGGAAAGTGCTGTAGTCAACAGCTATTAGCGTCCAGCTGTTGCTGACTTTCGCTTTGGCTCTACGTGTTCTTCATGAATTTTCTTTGTGTTAGTAGGTTTGCGCCACTGGGGTTTCATATACAGTGAGTCCTTTGGACAAATCTCTACGCACGATCCACAGAGTATGCAGTTATAGGGATTTATTTTCCATGAGCTATTTGCTTTATCTACTTCAATGCATCCAGTAGGGCATTTGCGCTGGCATATGCCACAGAGAATGCACGTATCGGCTATTATCTCTAATTCTCCCCGTACATCTGGAAATTGCTCTCTCTGCTCAAAAGGATAGAGACGAGTAGCAGGGGGGGAAAAAGTATTTTTTAATATTTGCCCTAACATTTTAAACAACCTGATCACCTCGCTTTACTGTATTCGATTATCTTTCAACACAGCTCACACATGGGTCTATAGTCAAGATAATTACGGGTACATCTGCCAATTCGCAACCTGGTAGCATTGCCAATAAGCTAGGAACATTGGCAAAGGTCGGTGTTCTAACGTGAATTCTATCTAAGTGCTTAGTACCATTACCTTTTACGTAAGTAACTAGCTCACCTCGAGGCTGCTCTACTCTTACTAGTGCTTCGCCTGCAGGAGGGTTACCTTTTACTTTAACATTGATTTCGCCTTCAGGCATTTTTGTTAAAGCTTGTCGTGTCAAGTTAATAGCTAAGAACACTTCCTTTAAGCGAACAGCCATTCGTGTATAGCAATCACCGTCGTTCATAACAATAGGCTCCCAGTCTAATTCATTGTAAGCGGCATATCCAAGTGTACGACAGTCTTGCTTGATCCCTGATGCTCTCATCGTAGGTCCTACAACTGCGTACTGGTGAGCCACTTCTTTAGTCAATACACCAAGTCCTACAGTTCGCTGTTTTACTGTGTAATCGTCTAGGAATACCTTTTCTATATATTTAAGCTCTTTTTCTACTTCGTCTAATTGCCCTAATATCCACTTAGTCTGCTCAGCAGAGATATCTCTTCTGACACCTCCAGGAATACTAGTAGAAATAATTACTCGAGCTCCAGCAGTAGCTTCAAGAATGTCCATTATTTTCTCTCTGATTCTCCATGTCTGCATAAACAAGCTCTCAAAACCGAACGCTTCAACCATCAAACCTAGCCACAGCAGGTGACTGTGAGTTCTGTGAAGCTCTCCCCATACAACTCGTAGGTAATTGGCCCTTTCGGGAACTTCTATATCCATTAAGGATTCTATACCCAGAGATAGGGTCATACCGTGTTGGAAGCTACAAATACCACAGATGCGCTCAACAACGTAAATCATTTGATTGAAGTCTTTTTTGTCTACTAGCCCCTCTAAGCCCCTGTGAACATATCCAAGGTTGGGGACAGCTTCAACAACTTTTTCGTCTTCCAGTACCAGCTTTAGCTGAATCGGTTCAGGTAAAACTGGGTGCTGAGGACCAAAGGGCAGGTTAATTTTTTTTGCTGCCATTATTCACTCACCTTCTTTGCTGCCTTTTTTTCTGCCAATTGAATATTCATGTTGCTAACTGCTTGTGGTGCAGAAATATCTTCTATAGTCATCAATTTTTGATGGTAATCTAGTACCAAATCACTAAAAGTTACGCCAAATAAGTCTTGAATCTCGTTTTCAATTAATAGAGCGGAAATGAATAGGGAGCTGATACTTGGGATTTTCTCATCTTTTGCTATAGAAGTTCTATAGCTTTTCACTTCTAGGTCCTTGTCATAGTTGTAAATCAACTCAACTTTATCGTCTAAATTGTTGCAGGTTATTATTATAAACCGATAACCCTGCTTTTCCATCTCTTTTGCAGTTGGTACTATTTCAGATGGCGTAATTTCTGTTACCTTATCTAATTTAAACAATTTTTTCACCTCGCCTGTTAGGATGCAGATTGGACTTTCTTATTGTATTTTTCTATTCCTAAAACAACTCCATCAATAATTGCCTCTGGTTTTGCCGCGCAACCAGGCACATAAACGTCTACAGGTACAACTTTGTCCGCACCGCCAACCACATTGTAGCAGTCTTTGAATATGCCACCAGAACAGCCACAGGCTCCTATTGCAATTACTACTTTGGGTTCTGGCATTTGCTCGTAGATGTTTCTTAATACCCGCTCGTTACGATGGTTAACAGTACCTGTAACTAGCAGTATATCTGCATGCTTCGGGTTACCCACGTTGACTACTCCAAAGCGCTCCACGTCGTAAACTGGAGTCAAGCAAGCCAATGTTTCAATATCGCAACCGTTACAAGCACCGCAGTTACAGTGGATTATCCATGGAGACTTGGATCTGGCCTTTGTCACTAAATCCATTTTAGTTCAACTCCTTATCGAATTATATATACGTAGATTAAATTGATCGTCCCTAATCCCATTCCAAAAACCCAAGTGGATCTGAGCATCCAACGCCAGGTTAGGCGGGAAGTTGTATTGTCTATAAGTAACTCTAGAATAAAAGCAACCATGATTAAGGCCACTGCTAAGATCCAGTTATTTGCCCAGAACAAGCCGATCATTCCCAATACCAACAGTAGTTCGTACCAGTGGGCAATTTCCAGGATACCTAGGTAAACACCTGAATACTCAGTTGTAACACCCCTAACTACTTCTTGGTGAGCGTGATGGGAAGTAGAAATATCAAATGGTGATTTTCTCATTTTAATTGTCAATACATAAGTTAAGGCTATGAATAAAAGAGGCAGTGTAAACAACAGGGGAGAGTTGTTAGCCGCTTGAAAGGCCACAATCTCATCAACCTTAAAACTTCCTGTAACTAAAAACAGTGTTACTGCCGTAAGTATTAGTATAGGCTCATAGGCCAAAATTTGCATAAGCTCTCTGTGAGCTCCAATTTGTGAGTAAGGAGACTTAACAGAAAGGGCTCCTAAGACTAGAGCTCCAGCTCCTACAGCTAGAACAAAGATAATTAACAATAAGTCTCCGCCTAGTGCAAAAAGAGCTAAGGCAGTGGCTGCAAAGACCAGGTAAACTATAGCGTAGAAAACCTGAAGTTTGTTAACAATCATCTTATCCTTGTTAAATAGTTTAATTACGTCATACAAAGGCTGAAGTAGTGGTGGACCCACTCGTCCTTGCATTCTTGCGGTTATAATTCTATCTATCCCGTTAATAAACACTCCCAACATGGGAGCTAAAACTAAAACTCCAAGTACAATCAATACTTCCCTCATATTAACACCACCCCGAATAATACTATGAGAATGACTAGTGAAAGTGCATTTGAACCGGTGGTGAGTTTATTTTCACCAAAAATTGGATCTAAGTAGTAATGGCTTGTCTCGTATTCGCACCACTCATCGCCGGCTACTCTAAATTTAGAAGCGGACTTATCATCGACTTCTCCAATTTCGCCACACATGTAAACTGATGAAACTGTAGCTGTATTTGTCTTAGTTAAGGCATACCCTCCGAAGATGAACACAGCTAGTACCACTCCGAATAGAGGCCAGACGGCATAACTACCGAATACTGTTGCTGTTTCAGCACCAATAAACTGAATATTTCCTGCAGTAGTTGCAATAACACTGTGGTTTGTTCCGTAGAAAGCTACTACAACAGGAGCTACCATAACTTCGTAGAACTTAGCAACGACAACTGAAAGCACTACAGCACTTCCTGCTAAAAATACTAATGGATATTTTATCAGTGGATGTTGATCTTCCTTTACTTTTGCAGCAGCAGAAGAAGTACTCATAATACTTCCAGCCCAACGCAACCAGAAAACCATAGTTAGGGCACTTCCAAAGACTAATAAAATCATTACTAGAGGTAAATTTGGTGCAGCCTCTAGCGTTGCCCATTTACCTAAGAGCATCCCAAAGGGTGGTAAGAACATAGTCAACATTCCGATTAAAGCAATTGTAGCTGTAAATGGCATTTTTTGATAAAGACCATGCATGTTGTCAATATCCTTGCTGCCAATGCCGTGTTCAACAGTTCCCACACATAAGAATAATAGCGCCTTTGAAATAGCGTGGAACACAATTAAGATTATAGCAGCTGCATAGGCTACAGGAGTATTAATACCTGCTGCTACAATAATCAGACCTAAGTTTGCGATGGTAGAATAAGCCAGGATCTTTTTACCATTGCTCTGGCTGATACATAGAGCCGAAGCCATTACAAAAGTGAAAGCTCCTACTAGAGCAACCATATCACTAAGTAAAGTTCCTGCAAATGCTGGAGCCAATCTAACGATGATATACACACCTGCTTTAACCATGGTACTTGAGTGAAGCATTGCTGATACGGGTGTAGGTGCAACCATGGCTCCTAGTAACCAACTTTGGAATGGCATTTGAGCAGACTTGGTAAAACCAGCAAAACAGAAGAGCGCTAAAGGCAACATTAAGCCGGCTAGTAATAAGTCTCCGCTCAAGATAGCCTGAATAGAGGTAGTTTCGGTGTTAATGAAGAGTGTCACCAGACCCAGACCAAGTGCTACCCCACCTAGTGAATTGAGGAGCAGAGCTCTGGTAGCATTTTTTATTGCCAACTGAGTTCCGTCGTGACTTATCAACAAGAATGAACAGAGAGTTGTTAACTCCCAGGCCAAAATAAGTAAAATCAGGTCATTAGCCAGTACTAATGCATTCATGGCTCCTAAAAAGAGAAGTAAAATGGCAAAAAATCGCGGTTGCTTGCTCTCTTTTAGATCTTGATGCTTTTCGTGTTCTGCCATGTAAGGGATGGCAAACAAGGTAATAAGAGAACCTATAACCGAGATTATCAGAACCATAATAATTGCAAGCTGATCCACAAAAATAAGTGGTGTATTGCCTGCAGCGGTAGACTGATGGAGCAGTCCGAAATCAAAATAAGATATCAGAGCAATTTGCGCCACAGTAAGAGCACCGATTATTAAACTCTTTAGGCGTATAGCTATGTACAAAAGAATAAATAAGATAATAAAATCAAGAACGGTAATAACACTTGCCCATGGTCCTGTGGGTGTGTAGTCAGCTATAGGCCCCATAAGCAATAGTTTAATTGCAGCAACTGTCAATAAACCGGCAGTTACTAAAACGACACCATTTCGAAATGCCGTATTTCTGACCGTAAAAACTGCTAGGCCAGCTGCGATGGGTAGTAAAATGAGAACTGCTAGCATCCAATCGAGCACAACTTATCCCTCCAATTTCCAATTTAAGTATACTACTAAGAAGATATAATAGTAAGTAGTATTTTTATTAGACAAAATCTATTATAAGCCTAATAAAAATCAAGGGCAAACGCGCTCTTACATAAAATATACTAAGATTTCACAATTTTACGTAGCTTTTCTATAAAATTTGCCTATTTTCAAGAAATTACAGAATATTTAAGAAAATTTTAATAAATTGTAAATTATAGATGAAATAAAGAAAATTTGGATTCCACCAAGCTCTTAGCACGGCGTAAGCCTTAGTTGCATTATGCCATGGGAAGTTATACTTTCCATCGGTGCAAAAAAAAAGGCAAGGTAGTAATTTAATACCTTGCCCTTTCTTACATTTAATTATCATTCTGGTGCTTTGGCGGTATTAGGAGGATTGGCACCTGAGACAAACGGGAAACTTTGTGACTGACACTTCCCAGTAGGGCCTCTCCGAAGAAGCCTTTCCCTTGGCTACCCATTATAATAAGCGAATATTTATTTTCAGGGTTATTAATCTGTTTTAAAATCTCTTTAACTGTAGGGCCGAAGGATAGAACATTTTCTACCTGTGATGCACCCTTATCCATTAATCTATTTTTCAACTTGTCCAAGCGGACCCCATCGACTTTGTTGAAGTAATCTAACTGATAGATAAGATGAGGGTCGATTGTTGTACTGTCCTGGACGTGCATTAATGTAACCGCACACTTGGTTTCAGATACAGCTTTTTCTAAATAGAGAAAGGCTCTATCAGCAACCTCTGAAAAATCCGTTAAGAAAAGTACGTGATCAAATAATTTATCAAAGGTCAACTCTACATTCGCTTCCTCGTCATCCAATTCAAGTCGAATCAGTATAATTGGCCGCTCGCATATTTGTAGCAACTCGGAGGAAACACTGCCCATAAATGCTTTTTTAAAAATCCCCTTACCGTGGGAGCCTGTTACAATAGCGGAGACGTCGTATTTCTCTGAGAGTTTATGCAGCTTTCTTGAAGGAATTCCCGCTTGAATTTCAACAGTGACCTTGAGTCCCATGTCTTGCAAGTAAGATTTTTGAGCATTTACAACGGGAAGTGAGTCTTCTCTAATTCTCTCTATGCCCATAGGGCTATGTTCTGAAGAGATAATATAAGCCAATACAACTTCTTCTAAACCTAAGCTCTTCAATTGTACAGTTGCATCTAGAAGCTTATCTGAGGCAGCCGACAAATCAGTACAAAGCAAAACTTTTTTATACATGTGCATTTCCCCTCTCGTTGAGAAAATTTACTTCCTACTATAAAGATATATTTTTCCATCATAATTGTCAATACAATAGGATGTTTGAAACTAAAAACAAATTGAGTTATGATTACTACTATAATATTCCCTAGGTTATATGAGGAGGGTTTTAATGGAAGAAAACATAAATAAGGCTATTCTTGTACTAGTAGATTTAAATAGTAAATCAGAGGATCAGTTAAAGTGGGAGCTAGAGGAACTGGAGGAACTGGTTAAGACTAGCGGTAATCTAGTAGTTGCAGCTGCTGAACAGCGGCGTCAGAATCCCCATCCAGCTTTTTTTGTAGGAAAGGGTAAGGTTGAGGAACTAGTACATTTAGTGGAAGAGCATGAAGCCAATCTAATTGTTTTTAGTCAACAGTTGAATCCAGCTCAGTTGAGAAATCTAGAAGAGATGATCCCCGCAAAGGTTCTGGACCGTACTCAGCTAATACTGCATATATTTGCTCAAAGGGCAAATAGCATGGAAGGAAAGCTCCAGGTGGAGCTGGCCCAGCTCCAATATTCATTGCCTCGACTAACAGGTAAGGGTTTAGAAATGTCTAGACTGGCTGGTGGAATAGGGACGCGGGGTCCTGGAGAGACAAAACTGGAAACGGATAGAAGGCGAATTAGAAAGCGAATAGACTACATTAAGGCAAGGCTAACTGAAGTAGAAAAGCGCAGGGAGCAGCAACGCCAGAATCGAAAAAAGCGAGGAGTGCCTTTGGTATCATTGGTTGGGTACACCAATGCGGGAAAGACTTCTACCATGAGAGCAATTCTGGGAGAAAATGACGATCAATTCATAGGTGAGGATAAGCTATTTGCTACTTTGGATACCACTATTCGCCAAGTGGAGCTGCCGGGAGGAAGCATGACGCTGATTAGCGATACTGTAGGCTTTGTGCAGGACCTACCACACCAATTAGTAGATGCTTTTAAAGCCACATTGGAAGAGGTAGCCGAAGCTAACTTGATTTTGCACGTAGTAGATGGTGCTCATAGCCAAGTGGAGGAGCAGGTTCGCACAGTTGAACTAGTACTAAAAGAGTTGGAGTGTGATTCGATTCCTTCATTATTAATAGTAAATAAGTGTGATGTATGGCAGGAAGAAAACCCTCATATTGAACTAGTACTTGAAAATGCAAGTAAAAATGCTATAGCTGTAATTCCTATGTCTGCTAAAACCGGTGACAATGTTCAACAAGTTATGACTAAAATTGAGAAGGCGTTGCAAAAGGGATATAGAAAGTTAAAAATAGTTGTGCCTTATGCAAGAGGAGGAGTGATTGAGTACTTACGGCAAAAGGCTTTAATCGAGAATTTAGAGTACAAGGAATCTGGAGTAGAGGTACTCATAAAAGCTTCCAGTGAGGTGCAGGGATGGCTTAAAAAGAACGGACTTTCAGAGGAGGTAGGTTCTAATGAGTAAAGCGGAGATTTGGATAAAGTATGGGCACAGTGAGGAAGAGATGATAGAAGAAGTGCTAGAGGCCATGGATGTTGCTGGAGACTTACAAAAATTAGACCATAAAAACCCATTGATTGGTATAAAGCCAAATCTAGTGGTTGCTCAAGTGGCGGAGTGGGGAGCTACTACTTCTCCTAAGCTGGTACGAGGATTAGTGAAATATTTAAAGCAAAAGGGCTTCAATAACATTGTTATTCTGGAGAGCGCCTGGGTGGGGGATAGTACGGAAAAGGCCTTTGAAGTTTGTGGCTATCAAGACATTAGTAGGGAATTTGATATTCCCTTGTTAGATCTGAAAGAGGATGAGGGTTTAAAGTTTACTGTTGAAGATATGAAAATAGAGGTTTGCAAGAAGGTGTTAGAGCTTGACTATCTAATAAATATGCCGGTGCTTAAGGCCCACTGCCAAACTAAGGTAACCTGCTCTCTGAAAAATCTTAAGGGATGTATCAGGGATAGCGAAAAACGCCGTTTCCACACTATGGGGCTTCATAAGCCAATAGCCTATTTAAATAAAATAATAAAGACTGACTTAATTATAGTAGATGGCATAGTGGGAGACTTAACCTATGAGGGCGGTGGTACTCCGGTGCGTATGAACAGAATTATTGCGGGACGAGATCCTGTGTTAATAGATAGTTATGCAGCGGAGCTAATTGGATATAGTTCAGAGGAAATAGACCACATAGTATTGGCTGCTAAAATGGGTATCGGAAAAATGGAACTGAAAGAGGGATCAATTATGGAGTTAAACAGCAAAAGGGAAGCTCAAGCCCCTGAGAACATAATGGCTAGTAAAGAAGCTGATTATCTAAAAAAATGGATAGAAGAAGATGACGCCTGCTCTGCTTGCTATGGCAGCTTAGTTCATGCACTAATGCGCGTAAAAGATAAAAATGATTTGGACAAGATAACAGAAAAAATCCACATTGGACAGGGGTATAGAGGCAAAGAAGAGGAGCTTGTGGGAGTAGGGAATTGTGCAAAAGGCTTAAAGCATCATGTGATGGGATGTCCCCCAAAGGCTAAGGATATAGTGGCTTTTTTTAATAAGTTAGGTATTTAGTTAATAGCTAATATGTGCTATAATATATGCGGAAAGTGTTAAAATAAGTAAAAGGGGAGGTCCCTTTAGGCTATGATAATTGCCTTTTTTCTTACACCAAAGCAAGACGTAATTTGGCTTTCTGAAGAAGCGACAATGCGGCAAGCTTTAGAAAAAATGGAGTACCACCGATATTCAGCTATACCTCTGATTGATGAAGAGGGCAGATACACGGGCACCATAACAGAGGGAGACTTGTTGTGGAAACTAAAGAATACAAAAGGGCTTAAATTTGAAAACACTAATCGAATTATGATAACAGAAGTACCTCAGCATATGAACAATAAAGTTGTGAGAATTAACGAGAAGATTGATAGTTTAATTGATTTAGCTAAAACCCAGAACTTTGTTCCGGTGGTAGATGACAATGGGGTTTTTATTGGAATAGTAAAACGAGGAGATATTATCGAGTACTGTGCGCAGTTAATAAACGCAAGAGGTGAAAACTAGAAGAGGCCTAAAATAAAGGCCTCTTTTTCTAATAAAATACATTTTATAAAAAGGAATGTGGTATCTGCATGTAGAAATAGTTATGTTAAGAATAGGGAAATTTAGCAAGTCACTTCGAAACTTCTGCGTCAGTTCTTCAGTAACTATCATACCGTAACCGACCTATTACGCATCCCTAAGAAAATCAAACTAAATTCATAAGCAAGGAGTGAAATTAATGAAAAAGGTTATGAAAACCATGGATGGAAACACTGCTGCAGCGCATGTGGCCTACGCTTTTACTGATGTGGCAGCAATCTATCCCATTACGCCATCCTCCGACATGGCTGAGTTGGTTGATGAGTGGAGTGCTTTCGGTCGTAAGAATATTTTTGGTCAAGAGGTTACAGTAACTGAAATGCAGTCTGAGGCTGGAGCTGCAGGGGCTGTGCATGGCTCTTTAGCAGCAGGAGCACTTACTACTACCTTTACTGCTTCTCAGGGTTTGCTACTAATGATTCCCAATATGTATAAGATTTCGGGAGAGTTATTGCCAGGAGTATTTCACGTATCTGCTAGAGCAGTAGCTGGGCACGCATTATCAATTTTTGGCGATCACTCTGACGTAATGGCTTGCAGACAGACGGGATTTGCTCAGTTGGCATCTGGAAGTGTGCAAGAAGTTATGGATTTAGGTGGGATAGCTCATTTGGCTTCTATTAAATCGCGGGTACCATTCCTCCACTTCTTTGACGGTTTTAGAACTTCTCACGAAGTTCAAAAGATTGAAGTGCTAGACTATCAAGTGTTTGACGACTTAGTCGACCATGATGCGATTAAGGCCTTTAGAGATAGGTCACTAAATCCAGAGAGGCCAGTTCTCAAGGGAACAGCTCAAAACCCAGACATCTTCTTCCAGGCTAAAGAGGCTTCTAATAGCTACTATACTGATTTTCCAGATGTGGTAAATGACTACATGGAAAAGATAAGTGAAATTACAGGAAGGGACTATAAACCATTTAACTATTACGGGGATCCAGAGGCGGAAAATGTTGTAATAGCTATGGGATCTGTTTGCGAAGCATTAGAGGAGACAATTGACTACTTGCGCGCTCGGGGAGAAAAGGTGGGATTGATAAAGGTACATTTGTATCGTCCCTTTTCGCCTAAGTATTTCTTTAACGTATTGCCAAAAACAGTGAAAAAAGTAGCTGTGTTGGATAGGTGTAAAGAGCCTGGCGCTCTAGGCGAGCCTTTATATGAAGATGTGTGTACATTATATAATGGAAAAGAAGCGCCCATAATAGTGGGTGGAAGATACGGCTTGGGTTCAAAGGATGTAACTCCTTCTCAATTAAAGGCAGTATATGATAATCTTAAGGCAGTTCAACCTAAAAGCAACTTTACTATTGGTATAGAGGACGATGTAACTAATTTGAGCCTGCCAATAAAAGAGAATATTAACACCAGTAGTGAAAGCACTACTGCATGTAAGTTCTGGGGCTTTGGTTCCGATGGAACAGTGGGAGCTAACAAGGATGCTATTAAAATTATCGGCGATAATACAGACTTATACGCCCAGGGCTACTTTGCCTATGACTCCAAAAAATCTGGAGGGGTTACCATATCCCATTTAAGATTTGGTAAGGAGCCCATTAGAGCCACGTATTTGATTGATCAAGCAGATTACATAGCGTGTCATAAGCAGGCCTATGTGGATCAGTATGAAGTGTTAGAGGGCTTGAAGCCAGGTGGTACATTCCTACTAAATACAATCTGGAGTCCTGAGGAACTGGGAGAAAAAATGCCAGCTAAAATGAAGCGTTATATTGCTGAGAATAATATTAACTTCTATACAATAGATGCGGTTAAAATAGCCTCTGAAGTTGGCTTGGGTGGAAGAATCAATATGGTTACTCAATCGGCCTTCTTCAAACTGGCTAATGTAATTCCCTATGATGATGCAGTGAAATATATTAAAGATGCTATCGAAACTACATACGGCAAGAAAGGCGATAAGATTGTCCAGATGAACAAAGATGCTGTAGATAAGGCGGCAGAAGCTGTTGTCAAAATAGAGGTTCCAGCAGAGTGGGCTAATGCGGAAGAGTTAGAGGCAGCAGCTACGGCAGAGTTACCTAAGTTTATCGAAAAGGTTGTATTCCCCATGAACAGACAACAAGGGGATAAGCTTCCAGTGAGTACCTTTGTGGGCATAGAGGATGGAACTTTCCCGCAGGGAACTTCTGCATACGAAAAGCGGGGGATTGCTATTGATGTGCCCGAGTGGCAGAGTGATAAATGTATCCAGTGTAATCAATGTTCTTATGTTTGTCCTCATGCTGCAATTAGACCATTCTTGGTTAACGAAGACGAGAAAAAGAATGCTCCTGAGAGCTTTGTAACAAAGAAAGCTCTAGGAAAACCCCTTGCTGGATTAGAATACAGAATTCAGGTTAGTCCGCTTGATTGTATTGGTTGCGGCAGCTGTGCTAATGTATGTCCAGCTAAGGAAAAAGCATTGCTTATGAAGCCTGTAGGGGAGCAGGTTGAAAAGCAAGGGGGCAACTGGAATTACGCAGCTAATAGTATATCCATAAAAGATAATTTATTAAGCCTTGAAACTCTAAAAGGCAGTCAATTTGCCCAGCCCCTTCTTGAATTCTCTGGAGCTTGTGGGGGCTGTGGGGAAACTCCTTATGCCAAGCTTGTAACTCAACTGTATGGAGATAGAATGATGATAGCCAACGCTACCGGATGTTCTTCTATCTGGGGAGGTTCGGCTCCTTCTACACCTTATTGCACTAATAAAGAGGGCAAAGGACCTTCTTGGGCTAATTCTCTGTTTGAGGACAATGCAGAGTATGGCTATGGAATGGCGTTAGCGGTTAATAAAATTAGAGATAAAGTGGGTCTGTTGATGGAGGAAGCTTTGGAAGCCGACTCTGTATCTGAAGAATTAAAAGCCGCCTTTAAATCATGGCTAGACAATAAAGACGATGCCAAGGGCTCTAAAGAAGCAACAGCAAAGATACTACCCCTATTGGAAGCGGAAACTGGCAATAAAGTAGTTAAGGAAATCGCTGAACGCAAGGATTTCTTAGTAAAGAAATCTCAATGGATTGTGGGTGGTGATGGCTGGGCCTACGATATTGGTTTTGGTGGGCTTGATCACGTGCTGGCTTCAGGAGAAGATGTAAATGTATTGGTATTTGATACAGAAGTATACTCTAATACTGGAGGACAGTCTTCTAAGGCTACACCGCTGGCAGCTGTAGCTAAGTTTGCCGCTGCAGGAAAGCAGATAAAGAAAAAGGACCTAGGTTTAATTGCCACAAATTATGGCTATATATATGTTGCTCAAATTGCAATGGGGGCCAACATGAATCAGACTCTTAAGGCAATAGCTGAAGCGGAAGCTTATCCAGGTCCATCGCTGATTATAGCGTATGCTCCTTGTGTAAACCATGGTATCAAAGCTGGAATGGGTGCAGCTATGGAAGAAATGAAGAAAGCGGTAGAGGTGGGCTACTGGCACCTGTGGAGATACAACCCTGAGCTTAAGAAAGAGGGTAAGAATCCATTTGTGCTTGAGTCAAAAGAGCCTCAAGGCTCCTTCAAGGACTTCTTGTTGGGAGAAGTTCGCTACGCCACCCTTTACAAGTCCTTTCCGGAATTGGCAGAAGAGCTATTTGCCAGAGCGGAAGATGATGCTAAAGAGAGATATGAAAATTATAAGCGTTTAGCAGATAGATAAGTTAAATAAAACAGGGGCAATTTAAAATTGCCCCTGTTTTATTTCTTTCCATCCAATTATGCTCGTTCTTTAGTAAATAGAGTTATAGCATAAATACCGGCGATTCCAATGATTGTATAAATGGCGCGACTGAGCAATGCTGTTTGGCCACCAAAGATAGTTGCAACTAAGTCAAAAGAAAACAATCCGACCAATAGCCAGTTTAGTGCACCAACTATAACTAGAATCAATGCAATTCTGTCTAAAGACATAAACACCTCTCCTTTACATAGTGTTATCAGTAGTATTGACAATACTTTAAAAGATTATTACTCTTCAACATATAATGAAATCACAAAAGAATTTAAAAAAAGTAAAAAAATTCACCGTATGTGAAAATATATACAAGTAAATGTGCATATAAGATAATAAGAGAAGAAAATAAAAAAATTTTCCAGAAACATGTGAATGAAATAACATTCTCAACAATAATTTTACAAATAAGTAAATAAATTTACTTAAAGTGAAAATATTTACAAGCCCAAGTGCATACAAGATAATAAAGGATAAAAAATTTTATGTTTCTTGTGCTTGCATTAACTTTCTCATTTCGACAATTCCTGCGGAATGGAAAGTGGAGGTAAACCTAACATAGGGGGTGGTGCTAAGAAAGAAGCGCATTGCACTTATACCGCATTACTATCATAATTTGTACCTATCTTTTAAATTTTAGAAGAGGGGGTAATTGAATGAGTAAGCAAGGATACGATTGGTCAGAGCTGTGGAAGAAGGAAGACTGGTGGACGGTCTGGGTAGGTTTTACTTTTATACTTTTAGCCATAGCTGGAGTTATCGCTAGACCTACACTGCCAGGCAGATGGGGTGGAGAGAGTGGAGCATTTGCTTCGGCATTCCCGAGTATTTCTGGAGTTATATTAACAGGTGTTATTTGTTTGGTATTATTCGCGGTTGCGGTGTTTGTTTGTAAAAAGGAAGATGGGCCTAAGTTTTTAATCGCCTTTCCCTTTATCTTTGTTTTAGCAATACTAGCAGAGTTACTTGGAGGATATGCTCCATGGAGACACTATGGTATTAATAATGTTATCTGGGCGTTAGTTCTCGGTCTACTAATCAGTAATATAATTAAGACACCTCAAATTATGCAGGGTGCAGTTAGAACAGAACTATACATTAAGACTGGTCTTGTACTGTTAGGTGCTTCAATCCTGTTTAATAGAATTATTGCCCTTGGAGCCTTAGGTCTTGGAGTTGCATGGATTGTAACACCAGCGGTTGTAATCTTCATGTATTGGTTCTCCCAGAGAGTTATGGGAATGCAGGAAAACAGAGGTCTTGCTATCACAATTGCAGCAGCAACTTCAGTTTGTGGTGTATCAGCGGCCATTGCAGCAGGTACGGCAGCTAAAGCTAAGAAAGAAGAAATCAGTTTGGCTATTTCAGTAACACTAATCTTTACAGTACTAATGATGCTTGCTATGCCAGCTCTTGTTGCAGCAGTGGGAATAGACCCAATTGTAGGTGGAGCATGGTTAGGTGGTACAATTGACTCAACAGGTGCGGTGGTAGCAGCGGGTGCTATGTTAGGGCCTGAAGCTATGGAAGTGGCATCTGTAATCAAGATGATTCAGAACGTAATGATTGGTATTCTTGCTTTCGGTATTGCGGTATTCTTCGTAGTAGCCTACGAGAAGAAATCAGCTAGTGAAGCTGAGGTAGGTCCACTAGAGATTTGGATCAGAATGCCTAAGTTCATCATCGGTTTCATCCTTGCATCAATCGTATACTCTTTCTTCTTGCCACAAGCGGTTGTTGACTCAAGCTTATCAATTGTAAACGGCTGGAGAGGTTTCTTCTTCACATTAGCCTTCGTGAGTATTGGTCTTGAGAGTAACTTCGCAGAGATGGCTAAGATGACTAAGGGTGGAAAGCCTTTGACTCTATACCTAATAGGTCAGACAATGAACCTAATCTTAACATTACTAGCTGCATACTTCTTCTTCAGTGGCGTGTTCTTCGAACTTCCATTCTAAGAAGTGCAGAGATAAGATAATAAGTAATAAACGAGGGCAGTACCCAGCAAACTAATTAGTTGCGGGTAACTGCCCTTTTACTATGCCATGCGTCCAATGAGCTGGACTACGCTAGCGGATGAAAGTCCCGGTGCAGTAAAGTAGGGTGCTAAGCGAGAGAGCAAAGTGCCTGTGACAACAGGGCGAGTAGGAGGTTATTTTTTATTAGGAAAAAAGAAGCGTCGCTCATACCTAAAAAGTATCGAGCAACGCTTCTCTTTGAATTATTTATTATTTTTTTGATCTACAATTGTATTATAGGATTCATTAACTTCTGGAGCATCAACCCACCAGATATCTCCCGCACCTGTAGAGCTTCCGCTCATATTTCCTGCATCAGTTAGCATTAAAAAAACAGCTAAGGCAATTAATACTGCGAGAATAATAGCATTCATAATCTTAAACCATCTGGGCGTATTTTCTAGATTGCTCTCGCTAAGTTTCACATCAATCAAATCCTTTGCTTTATTATTAATAATACCCCCTCTTACTGGTGCAGTCAAGAGGGGGTATTGTTAGTTTACTGTATATCTAAAACCTATTGATTAAAATGGTAGTTCAAAGAAAGTACCGCTAAAGAAGAACCATGCTGCTAACAGTGTTAAGATAATGTTAAATGTTTGTCCAATCAAGTAAAGGGTAAGTGGCTTACCACCTTGAACCATTCTAGCCATTTCAGCAAAGTTTGTCTCTAAACCAATACTAACAAAAGCAAGAGTAAAGAAGAAGCCTCTGTATGCGTTAACAACACTTAAAGAACTCTCTACAGTAGCATCTGCTAAGAAGAATGAAAAGATTACAGATGCAGCAATGAAACCGATAATAAACTTAGGCATTCTAATCCAGATTTCCATTGGTCCAACAGCTGTCTTTCCTTCACCTTTTTCATAAACTGCTACGAAGAATACTGCCACACCAAAGGCGATAATACCAACCATGATGTTTTGGATCATTTTAATAACTGAAGCTACTTCCATAGCGTCAGGTCCAAGCATAGCACCTGCAGCTACAACCGCTCCAGTGGAGTCGATAGTTCCGCCTAACCAAGCGCCACCCACGATTGGGTCTATACCTGCTACACGAACTACTGCAGGCATAAACAGCATCATCAATACAGTGAAGATAAGAGTTACAGAGATTGCAAGACTGATCTCTTCTTTTCTAGCTTTTGCTGCAGTACCTGCTGCGATTGCAGCTGATACACCACAAACTGATGTAGAAGCAGCAATCGTAATTGCCAAGCCTCTGTTGTCTTGCATCTTAAGAACCTTTTGAGAAAACCAGAACATAAAGATTACAACCACTGGGGTTACTACCCAAGCTACTCCCAGCCCCAACATACCTAGAGCCATCATGCGGTTAAATAGAATTGAAGCACCTAGTAAAACTAATCCTGTCTTAATGTAAAGCTCAGTTCTAACAGCGCCTTCTAAAAACTTAGGAGTTTTAATAGTATTACTAATAAGAAGTCCTAAAGCCAGTGCCCAAATAACATCGTTAAACCCGTAATGTCTCCAAGGGTTATAGTTACCTGCTACGTAAGCCAAAATTGCTAGTATAAATATAATTGGGAATGCCTTTAAAAATCCAGCAAACTCTTCTTTCTTAATAAAGTAAATAGATACACTACATAATACCATAATTATAATTCCAGTAAGCAAAATTCCAGGTAGAGTACTCATGGAAATTGATGCAGATATTGTTTCAGCACCTTCAATACCCCATCTTTTAGGTAGCTCAGGTCTACTTAGGACACCAAATACTGCACCAAAAATCATAATAAATCCTAACCAAACCGTCCACCAGTCTTCTTTCTTCCATAATTGTGATAAGTTCATTAAGTTGTCCTCCTTTAGGAAATATAAGTTTATAAATTTTAGTATATTAAAAACTTTAATTATTAAAGTTTTGTCACCTCCTTGAAGTAATAAGGGCATTTATTTTGAAATATAAAATTATTAGTCTACTGATTTTGTTATTTTTGTGTTATAATTTCATGTGAAATACAAAATATAAGGAGTTTGTTCCTTTATTAACAATCCTTATATTTTCTTATATGCACTTACCTAAGAGAATATTTTCACATATACCGGAAAAAATTATTTTTTTCACAAAATATTTTTGAAACCATCAAAAACATGGCAATAAATTCAAAGATGGTGAAAAAAATTACAAATATAGTAGAATTATAGAAACACTTTTTACTTATAGTGGAAAAGGGGGCATTGCTTATGGAACCCTCCAGGATAGCTATGGTGCAAATGACTGCCCGAGTTGGCGCGGCGGAGGAAAACTTAGCCAAAGTGAAGAAGTATGTAGAAGAGGCTAAAAGGAAAAATGTAGACATAATATGCTTTCCTGAACTTGCGGTTAATGGATACAATCGGGAGAGGGCTGCTGAAACAGCAGAACATATACCGGGAAAAAGCTCCCAGTATGCTATTGAGTTAGCCCGTCAGAGTAATATAGTTATCTTACTGGGCTTAGCAGAGAAATCAGCTAACGAGAAGCCTTATATAACTCATCTTGCTGCATTTCCTGATGGGACTATTCAAAAACACAAAAAAACACACTTGGGACTAAGTGAGCAAAAATACTTTTCTCCAGGTGATGAAATAAATGTATTCTATAATGAGAAAGTAAACTTTGGAATTCAGATATGTTGGGAAACCCATTTCCCTGAAGTATCTACTATCCTATCTCTAAATGATTGCGAAGTGATTTTTTCCCCTTTTGCATCGCCTGTATCTGGAGCAGAGCGCCGAGAAATATGGATGAAATTCTTAGCGGCTAGGGCTTATGACAATTCTGTCTATGTGGCTGCGTGCAACTTAGTTGGATACGATGGAGAACAAGAGTTTGGCGGAGGGTCTTTGATAATTGATCCAAAAGGAAATGTAATTAATGAAAATTTCAATAAGAAGGAACAGATGATAATTGCAGATTTAGAACCTGATATAATAAATAAAATCCGTACTCAGAGGAAAAAGAGTATGCGAAATTCTTTTTATTTGGCCTGCAGGAGACCGGAACTGTATCAAGACTTGTGGAAGGGGGTATCAACGTGTCAGTTGGAGAGAAAATAAAGCGACTAAGAACAGAGAAAAAGATATCTCTAGACGATTTAGCTGTAAAGCTAGATGTGCCTGTAGGGTGTTTGAAAGATGTAGAACTTGGGAAAAGGCATTTAAATCAAGAACTTCTGCGAAAATTTGCAACACTAGCAGGAGAGAATGAAGATTATTTTGAAATTAAAGAGAAGGAGATAACTACAGATAATGAAGCAGTAAACCAATTAGCTCATCTTTCAAGTTCGGTGGGGAACAAAATCAGGAAACTCAGGGAGGAGCGCGGCTTAACTCTGGTTGAATTAGGAAAAAAGTCAGGTATTTCATATACTCATATAAGTGAAATCGAAAGAGGTAATACTTGCCCTTCATTAAAGACTATAAACAAACTGGCCAATAACTTAGGTTATCCAGTTACTTATTTTTTTACAGATAAATCACCTGTAGCGGAAGTGGCATCAACTTTAGAAATTTCTAGCGCTACTATAGATAGTGAATATCCAGTGCTAGAGAAATTGAAGCAGAGATCAGAGTATGATCTAAAGTTAGCACTTCAGCTTTTGAATACGATAAAAAGCTTTAGAGAAAGCGGAAAAGAAATTCCTGAGGATCCCATAAATGCTCAAATTAATAAGGTGCTAGAAGAAATGAGTAAGGAAGATAGACAAGCCACGTTAGATTACGCCTTATTTCTTAAAAGTAAGCATATAACCAATGGGTAATACAACAACGAGGAGTAGGTGAAAAATATGCGAACATTTTTTTCACATAAGCAGTCCGATATGGCCATAATCAGGTTACGAGTTCCCGTGGGTATTTTGTATCCAGAGCAATTGGACGTGCTTAAACAAGTAGCGTGCAGGTATGGAGATGAAAGGCTTCATCTCACAGTTCGCAAAACTGTAGAAATCCCAGGAATCCCCGTGGCCAAACTTAGTCAAGCAATGGAAGAGCTAGCAGCTGCTGGATTGCGCACTACTACTGTAGGCGACACCATTCGCAACGTGATGGCCTGTCCAGGAACATACAGTTGTCCTAATAGTATTATTGATACCCAATCATTGGGATTAGAGATAGATAGTAATGTTTGTTTTGAAGGGGAGATACCTTCGAAAATGAAAATAGCTATTGCTGGATGTGCTAATGGCTGTACCAGTCCTCAAGTCAATGATATTGGCATTGTGGGCATAAATACGGTTGAAGTGGTGGAGAAAAACTGTGAACACTGCTATACTTGCGTTGATTTTTGTAGAGAAAAAGCAATTTATAAAGCTGATACTGGTAGGATAGAAATTGATAGAAATAAATGTGTAGACTGTGGACTATGTGCCGATGAGTGTGAGGCTTTAAAAAGCAAGCAAACAGGATACAGAATTTCAGTTGGGGGAAAACTGGGCCGACACTTAGTAATGGGTAGGAATTTTGGTGATT
Organism: Desulfitispora alkaliphila; assembly: GCF_050433185.1. Classification (NCBI taxonomy): domain Bacteria; kingdom Bacillati; phylum Bacillota; class Desulfitisporia; order Desulfitisporales; family Desulfitisporaceae; genus Desulfitispora; species Desulfitispora alkaliphila. The sequence continues at coordinate 53,356 of NZ_JBNPXS010000005.1, read as the reverse complement.
ACTCCATGATGTATCACGTGTTAGATGCCATGGAAAAGATTGTTTTTATCTACAAAGAGCGTGGGAAGCCAGGGGAACGCCTAGGTGAAACTATAGATCGAATTGGATTTGATGAATTTAAGACATTGGTTGACCGCCTCTAGACAAAAATGCATTTAATTACCAAGGGGGTGAACAGAATATTTCACTATGGGTGGAAGGAAAGTCATATTTTCCGTTGAAAGTGAATATAAGAAGAATATGCGGATAAATGTGTGAGTATTTTTCTGATTTTTTGGATTGTGCATGAAATAACATTCACCTAATAGTGTACAAGTTGCTCTTTGTCCCTTATAATAATAGAAGCCTTACAAGGAGGTGAGTAGAGATGGGTGCGGTTTACAAAAATTTTAATGACTTCATGACACAAGAAAGAGAAGCTATTATCTCTAAATGGTTCCACCTAATGATAGATGAGTATCCAGATGAAACAGTAAGAGCTATAAAAAAGGAAAAGGACCAATTCTCCAATCCGGTGGGCCACAAAATTTATAAAGGGATTGAAGAGGTTTACAACATGCTCCTTGAGAAAAAGGATGTTCAAGAGATTAACCCCTTATTTGACGACTTGATAAGAGTAAAGGCTGTTCAAGATTTTGCCCCTTCTAAGGCTATGGGTTTCATTTTTGTTTTAAAGAAAATAGTTAGGGGACACTTGGAAGACAAAAATCAAAGTGAAGCTGATTACCTGGGAGGCCTTAAACAACTTGATGAAAAAGTAGAAAATCTAGGTCTAAAGGGGTTCGACATTTACACAGAATGCCGAAACAAAATATATCAGCTTAAAGTTGATGAGTTAAATAGAAACTACAAGATGATGCAGAGAGCTACTTTAGGTAGGAATGCAGAAGGTATCAAAAAAGATTAGTTTTATATTTAAGCATTTTAATATGCGATAAATTCTAATATGAAAGGGTGTTGAAAAGGTGTCTACTCCAAAACCAGATGAACTAGCGAAGATAGACTACAGTATCCCCAAGACTAAATGGATGGATACGCCAGTCGATTTTAAACCAGGCACTTGGTGTCACGGTATTAAGCCTGACAGTGCTAATGCGCTAAGTTTACCTAATCCAAGAAGATGGTCACCCGCAGATGACGACTGGGGCTTGCCTGAAAACTGGAAGGAAATAATTCTAGAAGGTTTGAAGGAAAGGCTAGATAAGTTTCGTTCGCTGCGCATTTTTATGGACACATGTGTTCGTTGTGGGGCTTGTGCTGATAAGTGTCACTACTATCTTGGATCAGGCGATCCAAAAAACATGCCTGTATTGAGGGCAGAGTTACTGAGATCAGTTTACAGAAATGATTTCACTACAGCAGGTAAAATCCTAGGCAAATTTGTAGGTGGTAGAGAGCTTACTAAGGATGTAATCAAAGAGTGGTACTACTACTTCTTCCAGTGTACTGAATGTAGAAGATGTTCTGTTTTCTGTCCATACGGCATCGATACAGCTGAAATCACTATGATTGGTAGAGAACTGCTAACTTTAGTGGGGATCACCTCAGACTGGATTACAGCATCAGTGGCTAACTGTTACAAAACTGGTAACCACGTTGGTATTCAGCCTCATGCCTTTGCAGATAGTGTTGAAATGCTTTGTGAAGACATTGAAGATTTAACAGGGAAAACTATAGAACCTTCACTTAACAGAAAGGGAGCAGAAATACTGTTTATTGCTCCATCAGGAGACGTATTTGCGGATCCAGGGACTTATACATTTATGGGATATCTAATGTTATTTGAAGAACTAGGACTAGATTACACTCTGAGCACATATGCGTCAGAGGGAGGTAACTTTGGTTCCTTTGTTTCCCATGAAATGATGAAGAGACTAAATTCTAAAATGTATGCGGAAGCGGAGAGACTTGGAGTTAAGTGGATCCTAGGTGGTGAGTGTGGCCACATGTGGCGAGTTGTTCACCAGTACATGGATACAATGAATGGACCAGCCCACTTCTTGGAAGAGCCGGTGTCACCTTTAACTGGAACTAAGTTCCCTCATGCAAAATCTACTAAGATGCTGCACATTACAGAGTTTACAGCTGACTTAATTAAGAACAATAAACTCAAATTAGATCCTAGCAGAAATGATCACTACAAAATAACCTATCACGATTCATGTAACCCTTCAAGGGCAATGGGTCTGCTAGAAGAACCTAGATATATTATCAATAACGTTAGTAACAACTTCTATGAAATGCCAGATAACACTATTAGAGAACAGACTTTCTGCTGTGGAAGTGGATCAGGCCTAAACTCAGAAGAGTTTATGGAAATGAGAATGCGAGGCGGAATGCCAAGGGCTAATGCAGTTAAGCACGTTCATGATAAATACGGTGTAAATATGTTAAGTTGTGTTTGTGCACTAGACAGAGCAGTATTGCCAACTCTTATGAATTATTGGGTACCAGAAGTTGACGTTATTGGAGTTCACGAATTGGTTGGAAACGCCTTGGTAATGGAAGGAGAAATAGAAAGAACCACTGACTTACGTGGTGAACCGATTAAGGGAACGGAGGATGATGAATAATGCAAAATTCCCGCAATGTTTTCATTGGGATAGTAGTATTTGTGTGTTTGTTGACGATTCCCTTTTGGAGTAGCTTAGGTCAAACTTCTACTCCTCCGGAGGTATCACTTGACACACCAGTTATACAGCAGATGGATGAATTAAAGTGTATTGAAGACACAGAATTTATGAGAAGCAATCATATGGAAATCTTAAGTGACTGGAAAGATTCTGTGGTGCGAGATGGCAATAGAGTTTATGTTGCTGCTGATGGAATGGAGTATGAAATGAGCCTACAAAAAACTTGTATGGATTGTCACTCGAACAAAGAGCAATTCTGTGACTCATGTCACGATTTCTCTGGGCAGCAAACACCTAATTGCTGGGACTGCCACTTAGAGCCAAAGGAGGGTTTCTAATGGGTGTAGATAGAAGGAAATTTATAAAGTTTGGTGGAGTATGTGCTATTGGCCTAGGAGCGTTTTCTGGCGTAAAGGCATTTGCTACAGGTAATACCACTGAAAAACCTAACCCTAATGCGTTGACAGGAAAGAGATGGGTAATGGTAATCGACACTAGAAAGTGTGCGGGAGATTGTACTCACTGCATTGATGCCTGCCATGGCGATAATAATGTGCCGGAGATAGGTGTTAAGGACGAAGAAATTCAATGGATTAAAACTGACGCATTTGAACACGTATTCCCTTACCAAAAGCACGATTTTCTAGGGGATGAAGTCAAAAACAAAAAGTTTTTAGCACTATGTAATCACTGCGATAAGCCTTCATGTGTGCGAGTATGTCCTACGAAGGCCACATTTAAAAAAGATGATGGTATTGTAACAATGGATATGCACCGATGTATAGGTTGTCGCTACTGTATGGCGGCTTGCCCATACGCAGCTAGAACCTTTAACTTTAGGGATCCACGTCCTTATTTAACAGAGACCAATAACTCCTACCCTGCCAGAACCAAGGGTGTTGTGGAAAAATGTACTTTCTGTACCCATAAGTTGGCTCGCGGTGAACAGCCTTCTTGTGTAGGAGCTTGCCCAAATGGGGCCCTTGTGTTCGGGGATATAGAGGATCCAAATTCAGAAGTTAGAAAATTGCTGAGCGAAAACCACAGTATTGTCAGAAAACCGTATCTTGGTACTAAGCCCAGTGTTTACTATATAGTATAGGAGGGGTAGAAAGTTATGCTTGATAAAGCAGTTGTGGGTAGCAAAAATTACTGGAGATGGGTGCTATTCTTGCTTGTAACGGCAGGAATAGGATTTAGTTTCTATTTGCTTCAATTAGAACGAGGTCTTACAGTCACAGGACTGAATAACGACGTTACCTGGGGCTTGTATATTGGACAGTTTACCTTTTTTGTAGGGGTTGCTGCATCAGCAGTAATGGTTGTATTACCCTACTATATTCACAACGTAAAAGAGTTTGGTCGAATTACAGTAGTAGGTGAATTTTTGGCAATCGCCGCAGTAATAATGTGTCTACTTTTCATCATAGTTGACATGGGGATGCCACAGAGATTAATAAATATGATTTTACACCCGACGCCTAATTCACCTATGTTCTGGGATATGATTGTATTGAATGGGTATTTGTTCTTAAATCTAATAGTAGGATGGAATGTGTTGGAATCTGAGAGAAAGGGAATTAATCCTCCTAAGTGGGTTAAGCCTTTCATCTACATCTCTATTCCGTGGGCTGTTAGTATTCACACAGTTACAGCATTTCTATATCAAGGTCTACCAGGGAAAACTTTCTGGGAAACTGCTCTAATAGCACCAAAATTCTTGGCTTCAGCCTTTGCAACAGGGCCTGCCCTATTAATTTTGATCTGCCTTATTCTAAAGAAATTTGCTGACTTTGATGCAGGGCAAAAGGCAATTCAAAAGCTGGCAACTATAGTGACATATGGTTTAATTATTTCTCTGTTCTTAATTGTTTCAGAGTTCTTTACGGCGTACTTCAGTCAAGTGCCTAGCCATATGTATGCATTAGACTACCTGTTCTTCGGTATTGGCGAGCACACCATGATGGTGCCAATAATGATGCTGTTTCTTGTGTTGTCCATAACAGCATTAGTAATATTGCTTAATCCAAAAGCTAGAAAGAACGAAACTACTCTTATAATTGCCTGTGTTTCAGTGTTCTTTGCTATGTTTATTGAAAAGGGTCTTGCCTTTATAGTGGCAGGTCTTACACCAAACCCAATGGGTCATGTTACTGTATACATTCCCACTCTGACTGAAGCTATGGTTTCACTAGGTATTTGGGCAATTGGTGCGTTGATTTTAACAGTACTATACAAGATTGCAGTATCAGTTAAGAGGGAAGCGGGTAACTTGCATGATGTATCAGCAGAGAAAAAGGCAGATATGTAATGAAAAACCTAAGATGGAAATGGGGGATAAATAAATGGGAATCATGTTTTCCGCATTCGTAGTTATAGCACTTATTTTAAGTGTTTACCTGGGAGTTGAAGCTGGGGGCCTTCATGTTCTCTTTGGGGTTATCATACCCTACGCTGCCTTTGTCACATTTCTCCTAGGTGTGATCTTGCGCGTATTAAAATGGGCTAAGTCGCCAGTGCCATTTAGAATTCCTACTACTTGTGGTCAGCAAAAGTCGTTAGATTGGATAGAGCCGAACAAGCTTGACAATCCCACAACAAAAGCTGGTGTGGTTGGAAGAATGGCGTTAGAGGTTCTTTTGTTCCGTTCACTATTTAGAAATACTAAGTCTGAATTACACGATCATAATGGACCAAAGTTAGCCTATGGTTGGGAAAAATGGCTTTGGTTAGCAGGTCTTGCGTTTCACTGGTCATTCTTTTTTGTAGTAGTTAGACATTTACGCTTTTTCTTAGATCCAGTACCAGGTTTTATATTGGCAATTGAAGGTATAGATGGATTTTTCCAAGTGGGTCTACAGGGAATACAACTGACAGGTTTAATTCTGTTAGCTGCAGTAACATTCTTATTCTTTAGAAGAGTAGCATTACCTCAAGTTAAATATATTTCACTGCCTGCTGACTACATTCCCTTATTCTTAATTATGGGGATTGCGGGTACAGGTATAATGATGAGATATTTTGTACGGGAAGATGTAGCTGCGGTTAAGGAACTTACTATGGGGTTAGTGACATTTAGCCCTACTGTTCCAGATGGGATTAGCTCAATATTCTACATTCACATGTTTTTAGTAGCTGTATTGTTTGCATATTTCCCATTTAGTAAGCTGATGCACGCTGGGGGAGTATTTATGAGTCCTACTCGGAATATGGTGAACAACAACAGAGCTGAGCGACATGTTAACCCATGGAACTACCCAGTAAAAGTTCACACTTACGAAGAGTACGAAAACGACTACAGAAAAGTGATGAAAGCAACTGGGATACCAGTAGATAAAGAAGATGATGATGAAGATAAGAGTGCTGGATAAATAGCAGGTTTTAGTAAGGGGAATCGAAAACTTATTGTAGTGGACGGTTCCCCTTTTATTTTGAGATTTCGGCAATAGTGAAATCAAATTTCGATTTAAGTTATAATGAAAAAAATATAAAAAATTTTACTTACAGCAGAAAAATAGCAGGAATAATTAATTTGATGGCGAAGTAATAACTATAAAGCAAGTAAAAAAGCATAAATTTCTTTTAATTTCTTAAAAGTAGTTGCAGGAGAAAACGAGAAAATGTCGAATATAGAAGCTAGACTTAAATAATTTATATCTGAGTTAAGATTATGACAACAGATTTCATTTTTAACGAAAAAAGGTTATTGCCATATGCGCCTGTACCACTTATAATAGGGGACAGGGTCATAATTTTTTTTGAAATGATTGTATCTGTTATAACTATCACAACTTGTGGTCACCGTTAAAAAGCTATTTAGTTTTGCTTTATAAATTACCGAAATAGCCAAAGGAGGTGAAACATATGTATCTAATCCAAATTGATGCTGACAAATGTAATGGTTGTGGCGCATGCGTTGACGCTTGTCCAGCTGAGTACCTTGCAATGGGAGATGATGTTGCAGAAGTAGCTGATGGTGAGTGCCTGGGCTGCGACAGCTGTACTGCTCTATGTCCTGAGGAGGCTATTACTCTTCAAGAACTGTAAGCAATAATATCTATACTAAATAACTTTAGTCTGCTTGTACAAGTTTGTAGCATCTAGCTACACAACTTTACAATAATAAAAGTAAAAAAGATGAAAGGTGGGGTAATTTCATGTCAGAAAAGAAAAGACCTCTATTGGACGAACTGAAAAAAGGTCCATGGCCTAGTTTCGTTAATGAGATGGAAAAAGAAGCTAAGAGCCCAATGACAGAAGATGCACTTAATCTGCTAGAGCGTTCCTTCAATGACAAAATGGTTCATTGGAAGCACGGCGGTATCGTGGGTGTAACTGGTTACGGAGGAGGAGTTATCGGTAGATATACTGACCTTCCTGAAGAATTCCCAGAAGTAAAAGAATTCCACACAGTACGTGTAAACCAGCCATCAGGATGGTTCTATACTTCAGATGCATTGAGACAATTATCAGACATCTGGGAAAAATACGGTTCAGGATTGACTAACTTCCACGGTGCTACTGGTGACGCAGTATTCCTAGGTACTAAAACAGAGTATCTACAAAAGTGCTTTAATGAATTGTCAAGCAACGGATGGGACTTAGGTGGTTCTGGTTCAAACTTGAGAACTCCAAGTGCCTGTGTAGGACCAGCTCGTTGTAACTCAGCTTGTTTTGATACACTAGACTTATGCCATAATCTTACTAATCACTATCAAGATGAGCTACACAGACCATCATTCCCATACAAGTTTAAAATCAAGATCTCTGGATGTGCCAACGACTGTGTATCTGCTATCGCTCGTGCAGACCTTTCAATTATCGGTACATGGAGAGATGCAATTAGAATAGATCAAGAAGCAGTAAAAGAGTACGCAGACAACGGTTACGAAATTCAAGAACTAGTTGTTGACAAGTGTCCAACAGGCGCATGTACTTTTGATGCTGATGCAAAAGAATTTGCTGTAGACAATGAAAACTGTGTAAGATGTATGCACTGTATCAACAAAATGTCTAAGGCTCTTCGAGTAGGTAAAGAAGGTGGAGCTACTATCCTTATTGGTGGTAAAGCTACTATCGTTCAATCTGCATTCTTATCATGGGTTATCGTACCATTCATGAAGCTTGACAAAGAAGACGATTATGAAGAGTTGAAAGATCTAATCGAGCGCATCTTCGAGTGGTGGGATGAGAACGCTAAGGTTAGAGAGAGAGTGGGCGAGTTAATTTACAGAAAAGGAATGAGAGTATTCCTTAAAGAAGTTGGTCTTGAGCCGAAGCCACAAATGGTACAGCATCCAAGAGCAAACCCATACTTCTTCTGGTGGCCAGATGAAATAATTCAAACAGCTGACGGTGAAGCCGCAGCAGGAACGGAGGTGGAGAAATAATGACTGAAGAAGTTTTCAAACCTCAAACAGACATCGGACCTCCTCACTTTGAGAAAATGATGTCTCAAGAAATGAAAGATAACTACGGTAAGTGGAAGTACTATGAAAAAGTAAAGCCAGGTGTGCTTAAGCACGTTAGTGAAACAGGCTTTGAGTTGTTTACAGTTAGAGCAGGTTCTCCAAGACTAATCAGTATTACTACTCTTCGTGATTTTGCTGACATCGCAGACAAGTACTGTGGTGGACACTTGAGATTTACATCTCGTCACAACGTAGAGTTCCTAGTTACTGACCCAGCACAAGTAGAGCCTCTAATTGCAGAGTTAGAAGGTAAAGGATGGCCAGTTGGTGGTACAGGAGACTGTATGGCTAACATCATCCACACACAAGGATGGATTCACTGTCACAGTGCTGCAACTGACGCTTCAGGCCCAGTTAAGGCAGTAATGGATGATTTATTTGAGCACTTCAAGACTGATGAACTTCCAGCTAAGCTTAAGATTTCTATGGCTTGCTGCTTGAACATGTGTGGTGCGGTACACTGTTCAGACATCGCATTCGTAGGTGTTCACAGAACACTTCCAAGAATCGACCACCCTCGTGTAGCTAAAGAGTGTGAGATTCCAAACCTAATTGCATCATGTCCAACTGCTGCAATTAGACCTAATCCAAAGGAAAAGAGTGTTACTATCAGTGAAGAAAAATGTATGTACTGTGGTAACTGCTACACAGTATGTCCAGCATTAGAAATTAAAGACCCAGTAAATGATGGCAATGCAATCTTTGTTGGTGGTAAAGTTGCCAATGCAAGATCTGGTCCAGCTTTCTCAAGATTGGCAGTGCCTTGGATACCAAATACTCCTCCAAGATGGGATGAGTTAGTAGCTCAAATTAGAAAACTAGTTGAGCTATGGATTAAGCACGCTAACAAAGGTGAAAGATATGGTGAGTGGATTGAAAGAATCGGTTGGGAGAAGTTCTTCGAGCTTGCTGAGCTACCATTTACAGACAAGCACATTGACGACTTTACTTTCTCAGTACCAACATTCAGATCTACTTCAAACTTCAAGTATACTAAGTAATTAATTAGCAAACAATAAAATAAAAATATTAGTCGCAAGGCTAGGCCTAGGAGGGTTAAAGATGACTGATGAATTAACCCATGAAGAGATGCGGGAAAAAATCTTAGAGTACCTTAACACAGTAGAAAAATCAAAGAACAAAGAAGTAGCAGCTAAAATTGGTGCTCCTAAGAGAAAAGTAGACAAGGTTATTAACGAACTGGCTAAAGAAGATAAGCTTGAGTTCTTATACCTTGGAACATCTTATGTGAAAATCAAAGGTAAGTAGTAAGTAAATAGTGGCTGCTGTAAAGCGGCCCTGCTTACCCAAAAACGGGGGTTGTACAATGTCACTTAGAAAAGATCTAGAAGATGTGCTAGCACTATACGAAGAAATCAGATATGAAATGGACAGCTACAAATCCAATGAATACAAACAAGGAATTATCGAAGGAATGACTACAGTACTAGATGCAGTAAAAGTGTGCCTTGAAGAAAACGACACCCAAAATGATTGATCATAAGATAGGGCATTTTTTTGGTGCCGAAATTGTAAATATATTCTGAAAATTCACGGAGGTGCTTTTAATGAGCAACATAGAAGTAAATGGCAAGAGCATTGAGCTAGACGAAGATGGTTTCTTAGTAAACCCAGAAGATTGGAATGAAGATGTAGCTTTAATATTAGCTAAAGCTGAGGAAGTTGAAGAGTTAACAGAAGATCACTGGAAGCTAATCAACTACCTACAAGACTACTTTAAGCAGTTCGGTATTGCGCCAATGGTAAGAAAGCTTACTAAGCAATCTGGATACTCACTAAAAGAAATTTATGAGTTGTTCCCATCTGGCCCAGCAAAAGGCGCGTGTAAAATTGCTGGACTTCCAAAGCCAACTGGTTGTGTGTAAAAACTAACTTTTAGGTAATTAAGCAGCATAGGTCAATTGGCTCGTGGTAAAATATCACGAGCCAATTGACCGCTACTATATAAATATTGCGTCGTACTATTCTTATCATTTCTTGTGTTCCCCAACTGATACAACAAGACGATTTGTTATTTCTCTGTTGTGGAATGGGGTTTTTTAGTTGGGAGAATAAACGCACTGGATATGGTTTAGGAACACAAATTGGGGGGGATATGTGGTGAAGGCAAAAAAAATAGTTATTATAGGTGGAGTTGCCACAGGACCAAAGGTGGCAGCAAGGCTTAGAAGATTAGACCCTGAAGCAGATATAACTGTAATAGAAAAGGGAGAACACATTTCCTATGGTGGTTGTGGATTACCTCTATTAGTAGGTGGAGTAGTTGGAGAATTAAATGACCTAAAATCTACCGCTTCAGGTGCAATTAGAAACAATGAGTATTTTTTAAAGGAAAAGGGTGTAGATTTTTTAACAGGAACTGAAGTTGAAAAGATAAACAAGACTGATAAAGAAGTAGTAGTTTACAATAAAAGAGAAAACAAACGGGTTTCATTGTCATATGACAAGCTGGTCATAGCAACTGGTGCAGAAGCAGTGATACCCCCAGTACCGGGCAGTAAGTTGCCTGGGGTAGTAACACTTCACAAACCTCAAGATGCAATTACAGTTAAAGAAAATCTAAGCAAAGATATTGAAAACATAGTAATTGTAGGTGGCGGTTTAATTGGTTTAGAGACAGCAGAAGCACTTGCTGACCCAAGAAAGACTGTTACTGTAATAGAGAGGGAAGACAGATTGGCCAGCAACATGTTAGACATGGAGATGGCACAACTCGTTAAAGATAGATTAGAACTTAATATGGTTGATGTATTGGTTGGAGAATCCATTACTGAAATCATAGAGCAAGAAGTAGACGGTAAGACAACTAAAGTAGTTAAGACAGAAAAAAATTCACTGCAAGCAGATTTAGTTATAATGGCCTGTGGGGTTAGACCTAACACCAAATTAGCCCAAGATAGTGGTATTGAAGTTGGTGTTACTGGTGGTATTAAAGTAAATGAATATCTGCAAACCAGTGTTCCAGACATTTATGCCGGTGGGGACTGTGTAGAAAATATAGACATAGTTTCAAAAAAACCAGTGCATCTCCCTCTTGCTTCAATTGCTAATAAGCAGGGTAGAGTTATAGCAAACAACATTGCAGGTATAGAAGAAACTTTTCCAGGTGTGCTAGGAACATCTGCTTTTCCAATTTTTGAACTAAACGTGGGTAAGACTGGCCTAACTGAAGCTCAAGCAATGGCAGCTGGATTTGATCCAGTGGTAAGTTTGTCTTCCGGTTTAGATGCCACCCACTATCATCCTGAACATGCACCAGGAACCATTAAATTGATAGCAGAAAAGTCTACAGGTAAAATTTTAGGAGCTCAAGCAGTAGGTGTAGGGGATGTAATTAAGAGAATAGACATCATCTCCACTGCAATTTACTATGGCGGCACTGTTGATGATTTGCGCAGAGTTGACCTTTGTTATGCACCAGTTTATGCAACAGCAATAGACTTAGTTAATCATGCTGCTAATACACTAGAGAACGTGATGAAGGGTTATGCTAAAACAATTAAGCCTACTGAAGTAACAGAAAAGCTTAAAAACCCTGATAATCTTCTATTTCTAGATGTCCGTTCTCCTAATGAAGCAAAAGCTAATCCATATCAAACAGAACACAGTATTAATATTCCGCTGAATGAGATTAGAGACAGGCTGACCGAAATACCCCAAGGCAAAGAAGTTATAACAGTTTGTCCCATGGGCATTAGGGCATATGAAGCATTTAGAGTGTTGAAGCATAATGGATATGAAAACACTTGCTTTATTGCAGGTGGTCTCAAAGCAATACCAGAAGAAGAATACTAGAAAACAGGGTCGTTTGGGAGGGAATAACAATGGCTACCCCGAAAATTCCAAGAATAGTAATAGCTGCGCCTAAGGGTAGGTCAGGCAAAACAACTTTTACTTTAGGGCTGCTTTCAGCTCTCACATCCAAAGGTAAAAAAGTACAATCCTTTAAAAAAGGACCTGACTACATTGATCCTAGCTGGATGTCAGCTATAACCGGTAGAGATTGCTGCAATTTAGATTCAGTTATGATGACAGATGAGATGATAACAGAATCTTTTATAGAGAATTCTAAAAATGCTGATATTGGAATAGTAGAGGGTGCCATGGGTCTCTACGATGGTTTCGATTTAGAGGGCTCGGGCAGTACTGCTCAGATAGCAAAGGTGTTAAAAGCTCCAGTAATACTAGTAGTAGATTGTACGCGGATGACTAGAAGTGCAGCTGCAACAGTGATGGGATACCAGCACTTTGATAGGGACATCAATATCGGCGGTATCATATTGAACAAAGTTGGTAGAGCTAGACATGAAAGAATGTTAAGAAATGCTATTGAAAAGTACTGCCAAGTGCCTGTAATTGGGAGTATACCTCAAAATGCAAACCTTACAATTCCCGACCGGCACTTAGGGTTGATTCCCGCCAATGAAACTGATATAGCTAATAGGACCATTGAAAATATTGGTCAGGTTGTTTCAGATAATGTGGATCTAGTAAAGCTTCAAGAGATCGCTGAAAGTGCACCAGCTCTTACAAGCTACCCGGAAGCTTACCCACGCAAAATAACTAAATTAGGACGAGAAGAGGTTTCTATAGGAATCATTAGAGATAGGGCTTTTTCCTTCTATTATCCTGAAAATTTAAGGATGCTTGAAAACAGCGGCGCTAAGTTGGTTCAGTTGGACTCCTTGAGCGACCGGGAAATTGGCGACGTGAATGGCTTGTTTATAGGCGGAGGTTTTCCAGAAATATTCGCCTCTGACATAGAAGCAAACTCTAGCTTTCGTAAGAGCATTCTAGAGGCTATTGAAAAGGGATTGCCAGTATACGCTGAGTGTGGTGGCCTAATGTACTTAGGGAGAAAGATTATTCAACAGGATAAAGACTACAAAATGGTAGGGGCTCTGCCATTTGATGTGGTTATGGAAAAAAAGCCACAAGGTCACGGATATACACAAATGCGCGTTACAAAAGAAAATCCTTACTTTCCTGAGGCCCATGTATTTAAGGGGCATGAGTTTCACAACTCTAGACTTATAAATTTAGATAACTCAAAGGTGGAGTTTGCACTAAAAGTGGAAAGAGGCAATGGCGTTGACGGAGCCAATGATGGAATTATTTACAAAAATGTATTGGCAGCTTATAATCACATTCATGGTTTATCAAATCCTCAGTGGGCACATAGGTTTGTCAGCAAAGCTTTTCAATACAAAACTGAAAAGCAGGGCAAATCATAGGTTTAAGTTACCGGTGTTGGAATAAGCATTAGAGGGGAGGGAGGCGTTTACCCCTATTCCTATGGGTATTGCGCTTAAAGCCATGCCGTTTACAGATCGGGAATTAGAGCTATTCTACAGCAATTATACTTTAGTTAAGTCTGTAATAAGGAAATATAAGCTCAATTCAATGGATGAATACGATGATCTATTTCAAGAGGGATGTCTTGGTCTTTTAAAAGCAATAAATAAATACAATGATGAGAAAAATGTTAAATTCAAGACCTTTGCATATACCTGTATTGATAATGAGATAAAAATGTACCTGCGTAAGCGCAAGAGATTTTTTAAAGAGGTCATTGCTATGTTTGAAGAAGACCACGAGGTGGCCAGCGACAATACTCCTAATAAGGGTTATAATCTCCATAATATAGTAAGCAATGAAGACAACAGCTATAACCCAGAGGCAGTAATGGACGATAAAGAAGAAAAGGAAATATTGAAGAATATTCTGGCAAGCCTCCCCGATAGTGACAAAGATATTCTATTTAGCTTTTACGGGCTTGGGGGGAAGGCTAAAATCAAACAAAGTGATCTGGCGAAAAAGTACAATGTAAGCCAAAGCAGAATCTCTAAGCGAATTAAAACCATAATTGAGTTTATTCAGCAAGAAATGGAAGGCCCTAGTTCAAGCAGTAATAATATAGCTTTATAAAAAAGTATTAAGGGAGGTATTCTAAGTGATTTTGACAATTTTTGTTTACACTGCGTTATTTGCTTTTATTTTCTTATCCCTAGCTAAAGCATGGTCTTTTGCAAAAATGCCAATGCACAGTAGATGGGAGCTTTACCCTGTACCTAAAGAAAAGGGCAGAGGAGAGTATGGTGGCTCGTACTATGAGGAGGAAAAGTGGTTTGAAAAGCCTCGAGAAGTATCTTTTGCAGGTGAGCTAAAAGATATGCTTAAGGAAATGCTGTTTATTAAAAACCTTTTTGTTCACCAGAGACCAATGTGGTGGGTTTCCTATGCACTGCACTTAGGAATTTATACTCTATTCCTTTGGACTGCAATGCTATTCGTAGGTGCTATCACTGAATTAAGTGGTTCTGTTGTAGCTGCTGAAACTGGCGGTTGGGCAACACTTGTATATTATGTGACTTATGTGACAGGAATTATCGGTGCTATTCTAGTTGCATTTGGTACAATTGGACTTTTATTTAGAAGATTGACTGTAGAAACACTAAAAATCTATTCTACTCCACAGGATTACTTCAACCTTTTATTCATTTTTGCAGTAACAGCTACAGGTTTGATGGCGTGGGCAGCTGACCCAGCCTTTAACTACGGTAGAGACATCTTTAAGAGCTTATTGACATTTAGCCCAATCCAAGCTGAAGGTGCTTTAGCACTTCACATTGTTCTTTTAGGACTATTACTGCTTTACATTCCACAGACGAAGATGAGTCACTATGTAGGTAAGTACTTTTCATTCCACACAGTATTGTGGGAAAATGACCCGAACTTACCAGGCAGTGAAGTTGAAAGAAAAGTTAGAGAAGGTTCAAAATTCAAGCCGAGCCAAACATGGTCTGCTCCTCACTGGCAGCCTGGGAAGCCTAAGGATCAATAATTTTATAAATAGAGTTGGGATAGGAGGAGATTAAATGGTTAAGAAAGCTAAGCCAAACGATATGGGGAAACGCGGCGTTCAAGTTACCACGTTAGATAGTTTAATGGATCTACCAGCACCATATGATAAGCCAGAAGAATTGCCAAAGGTAAAAGAAGCTAAAGAGGAATGGAAAGAAAAATACTGTGCATCCTTAGATGGTTGTATTGGAATCGATACAATGACTCGCCCAGAAACAAAGGAAGAAGAAGAAGAGTTCGTTAAGAAGTTTTTGAGCGGAATGGACAAAATGCTGTCAGAAGAGACTAATAGAAACTTCATTCAGCCATTAATGCTTTCATTTGAGTACTGTGCCAAGTGTAACACCTGTTCAGATGCTTGTCACATTTTTGAAGCTACAAATCAAAATGAGGTATATAGACCAATATATCGCTCTGAAGTACTGAGAAAGTTATTTAAGGCTAAGAACAGTGACAAGGGGAGTCTACTAAACAAATTTGTAGGCGGAGACATCGACATCAATTGGGAAACTATTGCTAGACTAGGTGAGCTTGCTTACAGATGTAACTTATGTAGACGCTGTGCTCAGACATGTCCATTAGGACTTGACAACGGGTTGCTTTCTAGAGAAATCCGAAAGATATTTAGTCAGGAAATGGGCATTGCACCAAAGCCTATTCACGAAAAGGGAACTGTATTACAGTTGAAAACTGGTTCCAGTACAGGTATTACAAAGCCTGCATTTATTGACAATGTGGAATTTATTGAAGAAGACATTGAGGACATGATAGGCAGAAGCATTAAGATGCCAATCGACAAAAAGGGTGCGGACATCCTGTTAACTCACAACGCTGGTGAGTTCATGGCATGGCCAGAAAACCCAGCTGCTTTTGCTATTCTTTTTGAAGAAGCAGGCTTGGATTGGACATTGAGTAGTGACCTATTAGGTTATGATAACGTAAACTACGGCCTATGGTATGATGACGGTCAATCTAAAAAGATTGCATTACAGCAAATGAAGGTAGCTAGAGATCTTGGTGTGAAGAGAGTAGTAATCGGTGAGTGTGGCCACGCCCATAAGGCAGCCGCAGTAAGTTCTGATAGAATGTTCCACGGAGATGACTACATTCCTAGGGAGAGCTTCTTGCCACTGTTGATGAACTTGCTAAAGGATGGAAGATTAAAAGTTGATCCTAGTAAGAACAACTTCCCAGTTACAATGCACGACCCATGTAACGTTGCAAGAATGATGGGAATTGTACAGCCACAAAGGGAAATTATCAAGGCTGTATGTCCACAGTATATCGAAATGACTCCAAGTGGAGTTCACAACTACTGCTGTGGTGGTGGTAGTGGTTTCGCTATTATGAACTCACTAAACTTCCCTGAGTTTAGAGATAATATTAGTACGCGAATGAAGACTAAACAGATCCTTACTGCCTTCCAGGGAGTAATGGAAGATGCTTCAACTCCTAAATATATCTGTGCTCCTTGCTCTAACTGTAAGGGAGCTATGAGGGATATTTTAGGTCACTACAATATGACTGAAAAGTACAATGTACACTACGGAGGTTTAGTAGAGTTAGTAGTTAATGCTCTAGAAAGTATTGACGAACCATTCCTAGAGTTTTTACACGAATAAGAGAGAAAGAAGCTCAAGCACAATAATGTGTTTGAGCTTCTTTCTATATTGCGTAAAGGAGTGCTAAGAGATATAATAGCACTAAATCCTTTAACCATATTAATTGGAGTTGAAATAAATGCGTGTTATGATCATTGGTGCTGGGAAAGTGGGCTACAGCTTGGCTGAGATGCTGAGTATGGAAAATCACGACGTAGTAGTAATAGACAAGGCTAGTGAAAGATTAAAAGTGGTAGATGAGTCCCTAGATGTACAAACTATTCTGGGAAGCGGATCTAGCAAGAAGGTATTAGAAGATGCAGGAGTCGATGAAGTAAAAATGCTGATCGCTGTTACTGAGTTTGATGAACTAAATATGGTGGCCTGTATAACCGCAAAGCACTATGGTGTTAAAAAGACTGTAGCCCGTGTTCGAGATCCTGAGTACGTGGGTGATGACAAGGCTAGCAATTCATTTTTGGGAATAGACCTGATAATAAACCCAGAGCGAGTTACCGCCAAGGAAATAGCAAAGCTGTTAGAGGTCCCTGAGGCAATCAATGTGGACTATTATGCCGATGGGAAGGTGCAGCTATTGGAGCTTAAGATAGATGAAAGTTCGCCAGTATTAAACGTGAAGCTAAAGGATTTGCCCTTTGAATATCCATATCTTATCGTGGCCATTTTGCGCGGTGAGAAAATGATAATACCTAGCGGAGAGGATATGATTAAGGCAAATGACTTTGTCTTTGTTATTGGCAAAACCAAAGAAATGGTGAAAATAGAAGAGCTGCTAGGTGAGAAACGCACCAGTGTAGAAAATGTATTTATTCTAGGTGCAGGTAGAGTTGGTTACTATTTAGCTCAGATATTATCTAAAAAGAAAAAGAAGTACTCGGTAAAAGTAGTAGATAAGGACATAAAAAAATGCCAGCGCATTGCTGACGATACGGACAATGTATTGGTACTTAAAGGAGATGGAACTGATACAGAGTTATTAAAAAATGAGAGTATAGATAAAACAGATGCCTTTGTGGCTGTTACAGGAGATGATAAAGTTAACCTATTAGTTTCCCTCATGGCAAAAAATATGGGAGCAAAACGAACTCTTGCCCAGGTGCGCCGCTCCGATTACGCCCCCATGATGGAACAGGTGGGGATAGATATTGCAGTGACGCCCCGGGAACTTACAGCAGCAGCTATTTTAAAAAATATTAGACAAGGGAAGATAGTATCTTTAACCCTTTTGGGTGGGGCAAAGGCTGAGGTAATAGAGCTAATAGTTTCTGAAGATTATAGTTATGCAAAAAAACCGCTAAAGGATATAAAGTTTCCCAAGGGAGCTATTTTGGGAGCAATTCTCCGAGAGGGAAAGGCTTTAATTCCTTCAGGGGACGATTGGGTTTTACCAGGAGATCAAGTAATGGTCTTTGCTCTGCCCAGTGCCATTGCTAACGTGGAGAACTTCTTTGAAAATAAAAAGCGCTTTGGCCTTTTCTAAAATTTTGGAGGACTTATGAATTACAAGTTGATGCTAAATTTGATCGGAAAACTACAAGTTGTCATAGGAGTATCCATGTTATTTCCCCTTATCTGGGCTCTATATCGTGGTGAAGAGCAGGTTTGGAGTTTTGCTATCTCAGCTGGTATAACCTTTACTTTAGGTGTTTTATTAATCCTCCTGTTCAAGCAGAGGGGAGAAATTCACTATAAAGAGGGATTTGTCTTAGTAGCTGCAATTTGGATTGTAGCAGCTCTGTCCTGCTCGCTGCCCTTTTATTTTGCAGGGACCTTTGAAACCTATGCAGATGCTTTTTTTGAGAGTATGTCAGGGGTTACAACTACAGGAGCCAGTGTTATGACAGATATTGAGGGTAATCCTGAATCCATTTTGCTATGGCGTGCTACTACCCACTGGCTTGGGGGGATGGGAATTGTGGTCCTGTTTGTGGGACTACTGGCTCAATTAGGCATAGGTGCTATGAAGATGTTTAAAGCGGAGGTGCCTGGACCCACCAAAGAAAAGATAAGGCCTAGATTGAAGGAAACAGCTAGGGTAATGCTGTCCATATACATTGGATTAACGGGAATACAGCTAATAATAATGTTTATGCTAGGGCTAAATTTTTTAGATGCGGTCTGTCAAAGTTTTAGCACCATAGCAACCGGTGGATTTTCTAACAGAAATGAGAGCGTAGGAGCCTTTGACCCCATAGTACAGTGGGCAATTACCCTATTTATGTTTTTAGGGGGGACTAGCTTTGTCTTATACTATCGAGCACTGAAGGGAAAGAGTCTTAATACCTTTTGGAAAAACGAGGAGTTCAGGCTTTATGGAGGTATAATAGCTACCGTCTCTTTATTGACTTTTTTAAATGTTAGAGACCAGTATGCCAGTATAGAAGAGGCATTGCGACATGCTACTTTTCAGGTAGTATCTATTACCACAACAACGGGGTTTGCTACAGCTGATTATGATGCATGGCCTATAATGGTAAAGGTAATGATTATGGGGCTTATGTTCATGGGAGGATGTGTTGGATCTACTAGTGGTGGTTTGAAGATGGGAAGACATTTAATAATGCTAAAGCACACTATGCTAGAGTTACGCAGAACTATTCATCCAAGAGCTATTATAAGCTTAAAAATTAATAAGAGAGTGATAAATCCAGAAATTATTTTGAGTGTACTGCAATTTTTCTTTTTATATATGGTAATATTCTTGATAGCATCTATTTACATGGCATCCTTGGGTTTTGATTTAACAACCTCTTTTACTTCAGCTGCTGCCAGTATAGGCAATGTGGGACCGGGCTTTGGTCTAGTAGGACCAGCAGAGAACTTTGCTTTTATGCCATCAGGAGCTAAGTATGTTCACTCCCTGCTAATGCTATTGGGAAGATTAGAGTTGTACACTATACTAGTACTGTTGTCGCCTAAAGTGTGGAAGAGCTAATTTTTGAGCAAAGGAATGAGGCCAGATGACTGATAAAAACAGGGGCCCATGGGACATACCTCTAACAGAGGAACAGAAAAAGCAATTGGAACCAGAACTTTTTGAAGAGCTTAATGAGTTACCAGAGGAAGAAGAATTTGAGTATCAGGAAGAAGTAGGGGGAAGATCCCCTTTTATCAAAATAGCTGGTCTAATAACAGTGCTTGCGTTTATTACAATTTTCTTAGGTAATTCTCTTCAAGCACTAACATGGCCTTCTTTAGATTTTATCCATCAATCCCAGGAGCTTTCTCAAGATCCGGAAATTCAGGAGTGGAAGGAAGCTGTGGGACTGATTCAATTGGCAAACAGGCGGGGAACTGGTTTTTATATTGAACCTGAAGGATACTTTGTCACTAACGAGCACGTGGTCAGAGATGCTGGTCAGGTAACGGCTAGGTTTGTCAGTGGAAGCATGCACGGCGGAAAGAAAGTTGCCAGCTTTCCTGAAGTTGATTTGGCCCTAATTGAATTGAATTCTCGTGAGGTACCTTGGGTACAACTTGAGTTAGAAGAGAAGGCATACCAAGGACAACAGGTAATTATAATTGGTAATCCTATGGGCTTTCCCCAGATAGTGAAAGAAGGAATAGTTCTAGGAAAACATAACTTAAACAATTGGGAAGAGCCAGTATTGGCTATTAAGGCTCCCATTCACCAGGGGAGTAGCGGTAGCCCTGTATTTAACGATAAGGGAAAAGTGATAGGAGTTATCTTTGCTACTCTGAGAAATCCAGGAGATGAAGAGAATATTATAGGGTTGGCTGTTCCTGTGAATCAGTTAATAGATAGAATAGAGCAATATAAAGAAAGATCACTACCTCAATAAGGTAGTGATCTTTTAGTAGTTACTTAACCCTTTTTGTCTCTTCACGATCTTCCTGTTTTTCCTCTTCAAAAGCCACGCCGTCTACAGTGACATTGACTTCAACTACTGTAAGACCAGTCATGTTTTCAATAGCGTCTTTTACATTTTGGCGTACAGCTGCTGCCACTTCGTGGATTTTAGCTCCAAAATTAATAATTACGTGTAAATCAGCAGCGGCTTCCTTTTCGCCCACTTCTACCTTAATTCCCTTAGTATAGCTTTTGCGACCTAGTCTTTCAGCAAGACCTTGAGTGATACCACCACTCATAGCAGTCACTCCCTCTGTTTTCTCTGCAGCTAAACCTACAATAGTGGCTACAACTTCTTCAGCTATTTTAGTTTGGCCTGTAGCATTTGGTTGTTTTTTATTTTCTGCCATTAGATAACCTCCCAACTTATTTTAAGTCTTCCCAAAGTTTATCTTTTTCTATCAATTCTTATATATAGTTTCGACGAAAAGGAAAGTTATACCTGCTTTTTTTTAAACTTTTATGAATTTGTAAGCTTCTACTGATTTTATAAAGGAATACTAAGATAAAATATAGAAATAATTATAATAAAGTGAGTATAAAGGAGGATATCTATGATGAAAGATGCAATGAAGACCATAGCCGGCTTAATGGCTGTAGCAGCTAGGACTGCTCCCAAGACAAGGGGTAAGGATTATATTACAGCACAGGTCATTACTGGAGCAAAGCTAAGAGAAATTGCTGATGAAATGGTTCAGTATGGTAAAGATTCAAACAAGAAGAGCTTTGATCGAGATGGAGAAAATGTACGCAACTCAGATGCAATGCTTCTTCTTGGAATAAAAGATCCAGCTGTAGCAGAATTAGACTGTGGTGCTTGTGGTGTTGACCAGTGTAGCCAATTAAGGATCAGAGAGGGTACAGAATTCGATGGTCCTCTTTGTGCATGGCGAACCATGGACCTTGGAATCGCTATCGGTTCAGCTGTTAAGATAGCTAGTATTCACAATGCTGACAACAGAATCATGTACAGAGTTGGGGCAGTGGTACGAAAAATGGGCTTAGTTCAGGGCCAACTGATTGTGGGAATTCCCATATCAGCTACAGGGAAAAATATATTCTTTGATAGATAAATGTAGCAGATAGCTTAGGCTATCTGCTACATTTATTTCTAAAAAAAATCATCATCTTCATCGTAATCCTCAGCACATGTCTCTAGTTTTTTTCCTGCTCTATAACCCATATAATATACTGCTGCAATGCCTACTGTATGAACAACCCACCAGCCTGCGCTGGGGAAGCCAAAGGTACCCAGATGGTAGTTGCCATTCCCATTTCGCATAAACAAAAAAATCGCCTCCATTTTGAGAGTTGCCTTTTGTCCCGATTATTTTACCCAATAAATTATAGAATTAACCAGAGGCAAAAGGCAAATAATATGCAGAGATAATCTAAATAAGGTGGGTGAGAAAAATAATATCAGTAAACGGAATAAAAATCAGTGGTGTTACTAGTGATTCAAGAAAAGTAAAGCCAGGATATGCCTTTATTGCAATAAATGGCTTTGCGGAAAACGGAAATAAATATATAAGCCATGCCATAGAAAAGGGAGCTATTGTCATCTACACTGAGGAAGAACCGGAAAAATCCTATAATGTCCCCATACACATTGTGGATAATGCCAGGCAGAAAGAGGCTAACTTAGCAGCAGAACTGTACAAAAATCCGAGCAAAAAGTTAAAATTAGTAGGAATTACTGGAACCAATGGAAAAACTACTACCTCATATCTAATTCATCACCTGCTAAGCGGCAAGGATGACAAGGTTGGTCTGCTGGGAACTATCGAATACAAATTGGGCTCTCATAGCACTTCTTCAAAGCTAACCACGCCTGAGGCAAGTTATACCCAATATTTTTTGAATGAAGTTCTTGAAAGTGGTGGAAAAAGTGCAGTAATGGAGGTTTCTTCCCATGGAGTAAAGCTGCGTCGAGTGGATTACTTGGACTTTGATGTGGCTGTATTCACAAATTTAACTCCAGATCATTATGATTTACATCCAGATTTTCAAGATTACTTGCAGACTAAAAAGCAATGGTTTGATAACCTAAAAGAAGAGGCTGTAATTTTTTATAATTGGGATGATCCTTTTCACAGAGAAGTAATAGGAGCTAGTAGCGCTAAATCAAAAATTGGCTTCAGTATTGAAGGAAAAGGAGATATCAATGGAAAAGAAATAAACTACTCAACGAATGGCTTGAACATGATAATAGAAAGCCAGAGAGGGAAGCAAATAAAAGCCTCTGTTCCTATACTAGGAAAGCACAACTGCTATAATGTATTAGCTGCAGTAGCTGTTTGTTCTAGCTTAGGTCTTAGCAATGATGAAATAGAAGAAAGACTTAACTCATTCCCTGGAATATGGCGCCGGTGTGAATTAATATGGCAAGAACCATACGGGGTAATTGATGATGCAACTCATAACCCCCAAAACTTTAGGGCAGTTTTCGAAATGGCCAAGGAGTTGCCCAAAAGGAGAATTCATGCATTAGTGGGTATTAGGGGCAATCGGGGTTGGAGGATAAACTATGAGAATGCACTTACTGTAGCTAAACATGCCAGTCAACTTAATGTTCAGCTAACAGTTACCAAGAGTTTAGATACTAATGGACCTCATGATAAGTTAGTACAAGCAGAAGAAGATGCATTTACCAAAGGCCTTTGGGAGGGAGGAGCAGACTTTAGGATGGAGGAAACATTAAAGGGTGGTTTAGAGAGCGCCATCAAAGAGTTAGAACCTGGCGATTTGCTGTTGCTGTTAGGTGCCCATCCTTTTGACAATGTGAGGGAAATGGCAATCTCCCTGCTGGAACAACAGGCAAAGGGAATAGATGTTCAAGATATACATCAAGATCATCCATTACCGGAAACACTGGATGAAAGCAGACGATTAATGTAATGGGCATAGGAGAAAGTTTTAGGAGGAGTAAAGCCCTTTGATTGAGCAACAGTTACTATTGAGACAGGACGATCTTTACTTTGAAGTGTGTCTAATTGGCACACAGTAAAGGGAGTCTCACAGCGCTGTCCTAAGTAGTTGGTATAATTGAGAGTGGCGGTAGATTTACAATAGTGATGGTGCAAGTTATACAAATTGTGAATAAAGAATATTTGACCAGAAACCTTGCGCAATTTTTCTAAATCAGGCACAATCCAAATTATTTCCTTAAAAAAGTTATGCTTTAAGGCATACCAGAGGTAGTTGGCACAGCCCAGCTCATTATCATCCATGCGGTTTAGGTCTGAGTACATGCAACCGAATAGATCGTGATGATAATCAATATGAATTAGAGTTGCTTCGGACTTAGGAGGGCTTTGAAGCCACATTAAATTTTTTTTCCATACATGGAAGCTCTCTTTGTGGTCATCAAAGGAGTAAAACTTACTTAGCTCAAAGCTAAAGCCTTTTTCAAATATTGTCTCTACTAGGTCCTCTGGGCTGAGCCAGATGTTACTTCGCTTATCTAGCTCCTCCAAACCTTTAGCAGTGGTAATTTTTTTGTGTGGTGTATAATCGACTAAAAAATCTACGTCAATATCAAGGAAGTACATAGGATCACTCCTGTAATTATATGTAATTTGATTATAGCATAAAAACCAAAACATGGGGGAGGGTAAAAAAATGACTATTAAGCTCATAGTAAACGCCGATGATTTGGGTTACAGTGAAGGGGTTAACCGGGGGATATTAAAAGCGCAACAGAGAGGCATAGTAACCAGTACAACAGTTTTGGTCAATCGGAATGCCACAGCAGAGGCTTTAAAGTTAGCTAGTAGTAGTCAGTTGCCTGCTGTGGGTGTGCATTTATGCCTATCTAGCGGAAAAGCTTTATCTCAAAGCAACAACATTCCCAAACTGGTGGACGAACAGGGATATTTTTTCAGTAAGGACCGGGTACTGCAAGAACCATTTCCTTTGGATCAGGTAAAAAGAGAGCTACGCCAGCAAATTGAAACTGTTCTTAGAATGGGGGTAGAATTAACTCATTTGGATAGTCACCATCACGTGCACATGAATCCAGTAATCCTGGAAGCTGTGGCAGACTTAGCAGTTGAGTACAAACTGCCAGTGCGCTCTGTAAGCCAGTCCATGAGAGCTTATTTAAGTGAGCGGAAGGTTAGAACTTGTGGCGCATTTATCGGTGATTTTTTTGGAGAGGGAGCAACAAGCACAAACTTAATTGAACTCTTAGATCAAGCAAAATCACTGGAAACAGGGAGAGTTGTAGAGCTGATGACCCATCCAGGTGAAGTGGATTCCCTGCTCTTAAAATGGAGTAGCTATAAAGGGGAAAGGGAAAAGGAGTTACAAGTATTGACAAAGGAAGGACTTACTCAGATAATTGAGAGCATGGGATTTGTGTTGACTGACTACAGAAATGCGTTTAAGTAAATGAGGGGGATTTTTAATGAAACTAAAAATAAAGAAGTTAAATGATAAAGCTATCTTGCCAAAATATGCCCATCCAGGAGATGCGGGAATGGATTTATATTCGGTAGAAAATCTAGAATTGGCACCGGGGGAAAGGGCTATAATAGCCACAGGTATAGCGCTTCAGTTGCCACCTGAGACGGAAGCCCAAGTGAGACCTAGAAGTGGTCTAGCTATTAAGTATGGCATAACCGTTCTTAACACCCCTGGAACTATAGACGAAGGGTATAGAGGAGAGATAAAAGTAATCTTGATCAACCACAGCAATAAATCCTTTAAAGTAGAACAAGGGATGCGAATTGCCCAAATGGTAATCCAACCAATTTTAAGGGTTCAGGTGGAAGAAGTTGATACCATAGACGAAACCCTCAGGGGGACTGAGGGTTTTGGGTCAACAGGAGTGTCAGGGTAAAATTACAATATTGGTTACTACAGGTCGCTGGTGTCCATCTGAGGGTCTATTTAAAAGGTTGCCATTGAAGACCATAGAGCTAGAGCCGCCACCATCTAAGTTGTATGCATCGATTACACCTAACCGCAACATCTGTATCTGGAGTTCTTCTAATGTAGCTCCAGAGCTCCAGCCGGGCTGGCGACCGTCGATAACCATAAACATCAAATCTCCATTGCCAAAATTCCCAACTACTGTTCTGGGATGGCGAGCATTCCGCCATTTACTGGGGATTTCTTGAGGCATTCTGTCTTGCATTAACACAGGCACAAAACTCACTCCCCATTGGGGAGATAACTGCTCTAATTCACTTTTTTGGTTTAACACCCCGCCTACTAATTCCCCATTGGAAAAGCCGCTGAAGAAAAGATTGTCTCGAGAAGGGGAAAATCCATCTCCCACTGGGCTTCCATCTATTACTGTAGTGCCAATGGGCAAATACATTTGGGAACCCCTTTGGACAAAGGAATAAAATCCTCCTCCATTAACCCCAAATATGCCCTCAGTGCGGGATACAGCATTGCTTGTGGTTTCAGCCTTTCCGTACTGGCCCTGGCCTAAGGTTACCTCAAGGGCTGTGGGGTCGTGGAGTTTTACTTTAGCCATGTAGCCTCGGTAATTATTTTCCCTAACCTCAAACAACAGTATCTCAACCCGCTCCGATGCAAAACTATCTATGGGTTCGCCTAAGCGTTCTAAAAGACGGCGCTCATAAATTTCGCTAGACAACTGCTTCTGTTCCTGGCTAGATTTAATTAGCTGTTGAATTAGGCGCTGCTGTTCTTTGTACTGGCGCTCTTGCTCTTTAATAGAAAGCTGAATCAGACCAGAGCCATCCTTAATATCCTGCCCACTGGCTTCCACTTGGGACACCATGGCAGCTACAGGGCTTAAGTTTAAAATCAAATCCTCAGGATTAAAGAAACCGCCTAAATCGTCACTATTATGTAGGGATAGCAAAATTCCAGCAAAAGGAGCAAGCAAAATGATTAAGAATGTCCTAATTGCTCTCATGAAAATCCTCCTGTAACAAAATGAGTCCTTGTTGCAGCTCCTTTAATTGGTTATCTAGTTCCTCGATTCGCTGGGACATACTCTCCTGTACAGCACTAGATGAGCCTAGGTTTT
Source organism: Desulfitispora alkaliphila (assembly GCF_050433185.1). NCBI lineage: Bacteria > Bacillati > Bacillota > Desulfitisporia > Desulfitisporales > Desulfitisporaceae > Desulfitispora > Desulfitispora alkaliphila. The sequence continues at coordinate 26,864 of NZ_JBNPXS010000005.1, read as the reverse complement.
CATCGGCCTCAGAAAGAGCTATTTTGATCTCTTCCATTTCCAGTAAGAGGTTGTCCAGTTTTCCTTCTAAATTCTGTACTGTAAGAGAGTTGGTCTCTTGCACATCCATAAGTGCCTGTTCGATAGAAGCCTCAGTTTCCTTTTGCACTGCTTCTAGCCGTTCTTCAAAATAGGTATAGCCACCGAAGAAAAGTGAAATAGCTAAAGCCAGTAATAAGGCTGTACCACCAACTTGTTTGAGCGTACTACTTTTTTCTTCTTTTTTCTGTTTTAATCTACTTAAGTTATCTTTTTCTTCCATAATAATACCTCCCCATAAAGTCCATAGTACGATAAAATAATTTTAAATTCAAGAGTAGGTGTGGTATTCTATAGTTATATATGAAAGGATTATGGAGGATTTAAACATGTCAAAAATACCTAGCGGAAAAGAAAAAGAAGCATATGTGGAGCAGATGTTTGACGGTATTGCTGGAAAATATGACTTTGTAAATAAATTGATGAGTTTCGGGTTGGACAATTCTTGGCGCAAATTTGCAGTTAGGCGCTCTGAAGCCAAAGATGGGAACAGAGCATTAGATGTATGCTGCGGAACTGGGATGTTATCCATAGAGCTTGCAAGGGCAGTTGGCAGTAGAGGGCATGTAACTGGATTGGATTTCTCGGGGAAGATGTTGGAGAAGGCAGAACATAATTTAGCCCGAACAAGTTATGGAGATCAGATAAATTTTATTAAGGGCAATGCCATGGAGCTACCCTTTGTAGAGAATAGCTTTGACTGCATAACTGTAGGTTGGGGTCTCAGAAATGTTCCTGATATAAAAAAAGCGCTGGCTGAAATGAAGCGTGTAGTCAAACCGGGGGGGAAAGTTATATCTCTTGATATGGCAAAGCCAACAGCTCTGGGTTTTAAGCAAATGTACTGGCTGTACTTTGAAAAAATAGTGCCTACTATGGGTAAGTTTGGTGCGGGTAAAAAGAGTGCCTATAGCTATTTACATGATTCTGCAGTAGAATTTCCCAGCCAATGGGAGTTAGCGGATACTTTTGCGGAAGTGGGGTTGGTGGAGACTGGTTACCATAACCTCTGTGGCGGTGTAGTAGCCGTGGTGGAGGGCAGAAAGGGAGATGAGTAATGAAATTTGCCACAGTAAATGGTGTAAGGTTAGCTTATGAAGATGAGGGACAAGAGGGTCCTACCCTGTTATTTGTTCACGGGGCTAACCTATCTAGTGATTTATGGCGGGAGCAAATAGATTACTTTAAGTCCTATTGTAGAGTGATAGCAGTGGATGTGCGAGGACATGGAGAATCACAGGTGACAGAGGAACCTTACTCTATTAAATTATTTGCCCAGGACTTGAATGCTCTTTTAGAGCATTTGAAAGTTGAAGAGGCTATTGTGTGTGGCTTGTCCATGGGGGGGATGATAGCACAGCAGTTAGCTATTGACTTTCCTCGGCGGGTTCAGTCTTTAATCCTAGCGGAGACACTTTGTTCAATGAAACTAAATGTTTTTGAACAGGTTGTATCTAATTTTACCAAGCTGGCTGTTAGGTATCTTCCCGTGTCAGTAAGGGCAAAAATAGCAGCTTCCCAGTGGGGCAATGTGAATAAAGAAGTGGGAGCCTACCTATACAACGAGATGATGAAGTACGAGCAAAAAAATTTGGTCAATATATGGAAAGCGGTTTTAAGCTTTGAGAGTAGGCCATATTTGAAAGATATCAAATGCCCTACCTTGGTCTTGGCAGGGGCAAACAACTGGATGTTTCAGCGTCAGGCTAAAACCATGGCAAGGGAGATTCCCAATGCTAAGTTATACCAATTGCCCCAGGCAAGTCATCTGGCAAATATGGATAACCCAAAGGCCTTTAATAAGCAAGTACATAAATTTGTACAGGAGGGGTTTTCAAAGTGAAGCTACCTGTAAAGAGTTGGCATCAGGCAATAAAGGAGAGACACTCGGTTAGAACCTATGATGGCAAAGATGTCCCTATAGACAAATTGATGCAATTAGAAAAAGTTGGGGAATTCATGGGAGAACGGTTAGGCGGCGTGAGGGCAGTTGTAGTTACGGAAAACGTTGATCGAGCTTTTAAGGGTTTTTTAGGTTCCTATGGTAAGATCAAAGGAGCATCAGCTTACATAGCCTTTATTGGAGACATGAGAGATCCTCAAGTGCAAGCAAAGATAGGTTATTTGGGAGAAGCCTTAATACTAGAGGCTACCAGGATAAAGCTTTCTACCTGCTGGGTGGGAGGTTTTTTTAAGCCAGAAGCAGTGGCGCGTCAATTGAATATTAGCTCCTATGAAGAAGTGGTGGCTATAACTCCCTTGGGCTTTCCAGCGGAGAAAAAAACTCTTGAAGATAGGTTAATGTCGGGCTTTAAGGGAGAAAAGCATAAGCGAAAACCCCTGGAGAAGATTACAGTAGGGTTGGAGGAAGGGCAGTGGGAGTCCTGGGTTAAGAGCGGCCTAGAAGCGGCCCGTTTAGCCCCATCTGCAGTTAATAGACAGCCTTGGGTTTTTGCTATAGAGCCGGAGAAAGTGACATTATCAATTAATAGTAAACTTAACCCCATAAAAATATCTAAAAGATTAGATTGCGGGATTGCTCTTTTCCACTTCGAACTGGGGGCAGCGGCTTTAGATGTAGATATTAAGTGGGAATTTGCAGTGGACCCTCATGTGGCAAATATTTGTATATAATAGCAGGAATTATATTTTAGAAACGGAATAATTATAGGCAGGGAATGGTGAAGGGACTGATAACATGAACTGGCTGTTAATAGCAATAGTGATTTTGCTAGTGGAGATTTTAATCCTAGCTTTGTTCTGGGATAAGATAACTGATAACTTTGCCTCATACTCTCATCTCTACGAAAAGGGAGTTAAGCAGTCAGAGCAAGGTGACACACAACGGGCTATTGACACGTTTATTAAGATGTTAGCCCATCCCAAGCTAGAAGCAGCTGAGCAAGATAACCCTTTAAAATTGGCGGCATATGGAGAACTTTCACGCCTTTATGAGCAACTGGTTGAAGATAGCGAGGAGGGGGAGCTTAGTAAATTAGGAGAAAGTGAACTTAAGAGAGCACTCCAATTTAAGATAAAAGAGCTTAAAGCCCAGGGGAAATGGGAACAAGTTAAGGATACCGATTTAGACTTGGTGAGGCTGCGCTTAAAGTTGGCCGCAGTTTATACGGCAAATAAGACAAACCTGGAGGAAGCCCAGGAGACATTTTTCTACTTTAACAAGTGGAAATCCTTTAGGGAAGCCTATGGGTATTATAGTAAGACAAGTGAGTTTTTCAAACTGGGTCGCATTGAGAGAGAGTTACTTGAGGACAGAGTGAAGCTTGTAGACGCCATCCTTCAGTTTAAGGATGCAAGTAATGAGGGTGAGGCTGAAGAAGCGCTCAATGTAGTGGGTGAACTGCTGGCTATTAGGCCAGCTTTTCTCGGGATAAACGACTCTACTTTTAATGAGATGAAATCCAGGCTAGGACATCATGTGGTTGAGGAGTTAGCGGCCAGTTCTGAAGAGGGGATTGAAGGAGAAAATAGGGACGAACAATCTGGAGAGGACGAGGAGGTTAAAAGTGATACCAAGGAACAAAAATTAAAGGGTGTGGCTGTGGGGCCTTTAGCCGGTGATAATTGGAAGCGAATTGCAGCTAAAATTCACAAAGTGTCCCGAGTTATCATAGATGTACAGCACACAGGAGCAGAAGTGCATGTAAAGGTTCAAACTGAATGGTACCTCTTACCACTAATTTTCAAAGAAGAGTTGGTGGAGAAGGTGGTTCAGGTTTACTATGCCATGACCATGAAGAAAGATGGCTCAGTTTTATTTGTCTTTAGAGATGATAAGGGTCGAGAAGTGGCAAGACACACTATTTTGGGGACTAAAATTTACAACTGATTTTGAATAATTCGCTTTGTCACAGAAAATCTAGGAGCCCAAGTGGATTGGGATGGTCAGACTGGAAGTATATTTGTAGAATTTAAATAACAGAATAAGTTAGAAATAAGAAAAGCTCTCGAAAATACTGAGAGCTTTTTTTGCGCCATAAAAAAGTACAAATTCGCTCCTTAATATCTTTTAAAATAATTGTTATTTTGATAATATTGGTTAATAATATGGTTAACAATAAACAGTGTAATAATTCATCTACTTTAAGTAAAGTGAGGTGTAGCAGATGTTCTTTTTATTAATACTAATGTTTATTCTAATAGTAAATATCTCATGGTATGTTATTAGCGACAATTGGCTACGCCAGGGTCTAGCTCAGTATCCTCGGGCTCGAAAGTTGACAAGACTAGCCCTAACACTATGGATGCTTATTGTATTCATTCCAGTAATCTCTATGTTAATTCCAGCGTGGGAGGGTCCCCTAGGTCAAGGGCCTTGGATTTGGATATCTTTATTCTACATCTGGATGGGGGCAATAATATTTTGGATGTCTGGCTTTATTCCGTTGTTGGGAATACGGAAACTGTGGGAGCGGCGCAGAAAGGAAAAGCTTCAAGAGGTTTCAACTGATAGTTCTGATAGTTCAGATTTAAGTCGAAGGCAGCTATTGCGATTAGGTTTGGTAGCTACCCCACCACTAATTGTAGGCGGAGGAGCAGCTGCATCATGGGTTAAACGGGATACCTTGAATGTACACACCAGAGACTTGCCTGTAAAAAACTTGCCCAGTGATTTAGAGGGGTTTACCATTACTCAACTATCGGACATTCACATTGGCATGCTCACAGGAAGAGAGCGAGTAGATAGAATGGTGGAAGCTGCCAATAGGCTAAACAGTGAAATCCAAGTGGTAACTGGAGATATTTTAGATCAAGACTTTGCCTTTATGCCCGACTTGGTAGAGACTATGAGTGCCTTAGAGGCACCGAAAGGTACATATCTTTGCATTGGTAATCACGATAAAATATACAGCTCAGAAAAATGGGTACGTACTGTTAGAGAAGTTGGTTTAAATTTGCTTCTAAATGAAGCCACCCTGTTGGAAACGGGAGGGACTCCCATTAAATTAATGGGGATAGATTTTTCTAGAGAATATGAGGAAGACTTTGAAAATGTTAAGACAGCACTAGAATCTTTAGAAACAGATGAGCAAACCTTAGAGATTTTATTGGCCCATCACTCCCATGCTTTTGATGCTGCTTGTGCCCATGGAGTTCCCGTTACATTAGCGGGTCATACCCATGGAGGACAACTTGTGATGCGATTGGGAGACTTGGAGCTTGCAAATCCGGGAAGAATATTGTTTAAGTATGTGGATGGAATTTATCGGGGGGAAAAAGGGGAGACTCTGTTTGTGCACAGAGGCTCTGGGGATTGGTTTCCATTGCGCACAGGTGTGCCCACAGAAGTAGTTCAATTGCGCTTGGTAAAGGGGTAAACCTGTAACTAAAAAGGTAGAAAATCTCCCAAGTAATATCCTGGGATGAAAAAGGTTGCGGTCCAAACCATTGAACCTAGCTTTGAGTTTAACATAAATTTTGCAGTAGACATGGAGCCCATACCTCCGATGAGAACCGGGAGGAAGTGACGTGCACCTGGGATATAGTAACTGACCATAATAGCATAAGTTCCGTATTTTTTTAGAAGCTGGTCGCTCCGTTCCAGCTTCTTTTTTGCTTTAGGTGAGGGGTTGTTCAATAAACCTGAAAATATTTTAGCCAGGAAAAAACCCAATGAATAACCGAAAGAAGTAGCTAATACAGTTACCACATAAGCAAAAAAGGGATTTATAACATTTGATGCAGCAACCAGGGCCATAAAAACAACAATAGTCTCCCGATTGATTGGGGCAAAAACTATTCCAAGGAGTAGGGCCCCAAAAAGGCTGAAGCCAGAGGCGTTCTCGATAAGCAATAGTAAAGTGTCTAAGATATTATCTAGGGCTGGGAACATATATTTTAATCACTCCATATAAGCAATATTTCTTTAATAATATCACAGCAAACTGTTTAAGTGAATAAAAAAGGTTGCGGTTTAACAGGAGATTAAGGAATATTCATACCATTTGATGATTGCGTTGGGGATGTACTTTATTGCGTTGACTTCTCTAGGGGCATTTCTCCTTTACAAGAAGACTATTTACAATAACCGCCTGTATCTCAAATTGTTGCTCTATTCTATTCCCCTTCCCTTTATAGCTAACCAAGTAGGGTGGATTGCAGCAGAAGTTGGGAGACAGCCTTGGATTGTGTATAACGTGATGAAGACAGTGGATGGTGCCACATTTACAGTTCCAGCGTGGCAGGTGCTGGCATCAATTATAATGTTTATTGGGATCTATATTCTCTTGTTTTCCGTTTGGCTTTTCTTGATTAAAAAGAAAATAGACAAGGGGCCAGAAGTAATCCAAGTTAGTAAAGGGGAGGTGTCCGCTTAAAATGGAACATCAATTACTGCAGGTCATATGGTTTTTCTTAGTGGCTGTGTTAATTTTAGGCTTTGCCCTTACTGGAGGAGCTGATTTGGGCGTGGGAAACTTGCACCTCCTCACTAAGGGAAAAGAGGAGCGGGGAGCTAATTTTTACGCCATAGGTCCCTTTTGGGATGGAAACCAGGTGTGGCTAATAACAGGGGGAGGAGCACTTTTTGCTGCATTCCCAGCAGTATACGCTACCTCCTTTAGCTCCTTTTATTCTAGCAATGACGGCTTGGACTTTTGTGGCAGTCCCTAGAGCTACGGCTAACTTTTTAGAATTGCCCCTGCTATTTGTATTTCCCCTACTAGTCTTAGCTGGAGTTTTCTGGTATCAAAAAGCAATTAGAGCAGAGGGGTTAGGGGCTCCACTGTTGGCCTCGGGACTTAGTATTGTTGGGCTCTTTGGAACCCTAGGAGCTAGTTTGTTTCCCTATATGATTCCGGCTTATCCTGTGGAGAACAGTATGACAATCTATAATTCTTCTTCATCTCAGCTCACTCTTACAGTAATGCTAATTATAGCTGGAATTGGTGTACCAATTGTATTAGGGTATATGACTTACACTTTTCGCAAGTTTGTCAAAAGTGGCAGAGTTGAGTATCAAATTGGTCCAGATAAGAACATCCCAGGGTAGAATAATTAGGCAACTAAATCGAGTAGAGGCTAAATTAGGCCGACTTGTCTTAAAGCTAATTAGTTTTAAGGCAGGTCGGCTTTTTATTATTTGGAGTAACCTTGCTACAATACAATCAACTCAAGGGAAAGGGGGTGTGAAAACATGGATATTGTTAAATTGCCGGTCAACAGCGGCCTGCGCTTAGTGGTGCAGGTGGGGGTAGACGATGAAGGAGAGCCACAGTTTGCAAACCGCAACTATAACAGGCTTAAGCCTAGTGCTTCAGATGAAGACACCTATGCGGTAGCTCAGGCCCTTGGCAGTCTACAGATTTATCCAGTGGCAGCGGTGAACAGAACTGACCAGGTCACATTGGAAGAGCAGTAAAAATTTATGCTAAAAATTGATAGAAGGGAGGGATACAGGTGATTAATACAGTTACCAGGCTAGAAATGATTTTTACCCACTCTGGAGGCGGCCGAGTTACAGTGCCAGTTCAGGACCCTAGGGAGGATTTAACTGGGGAGGAAGTGGAGCAAGTGATGCAAGAGATCATAGAACGGGGAGTTTTTGAAGCTGCTGGAGCTGATTTAGTAGCAATCCAGTCAGCTAGAATAGTGACAAGAGAAGTAGAGCCCATTGAACTGATATCTGAGCAGGAGTAGGTTAATTCCAACAGGGGGAAGCTTTTCTAAGCCTTCTCCCTGTATGACTTTTTACTAACTAGGAGGTGGTTAGTGTGGAAGATATTTGGACCCAAGTGGCCAATTACGGATTCCCTATGGTGGTTTCCATTTACTTGTTGGTGCGGGTGGAATCGAAGTTAGAGGAACTGGCTAGGGCCATCAATGGGTTAAAGCAGGTGATAGAGCGTGCAAGTTGAGTACATTATACTGCACCATACTGGCGCGTGGGAGCGAGATGCAGAGCAAGTGCGGCGCTATCATCTGAGTCTTGGTTGGAGGGATGTGGGCTACCACTTTATTATAGAGCCCGGAGGGACTGTAGTAGTAGGCAGGAAGCATAATACCTATGGCGCTCATTGCAGAGCAGCGGGGATGAATAGAAAATCTCTAGGGGTAGCGTTAATTGGAAACTTTGAGCAGGGAAAGCCTACCTTGCAGCAGTATGTGAAGGCCATAGAATTAGTAGCCTGGTTGCGCAATAAATACGCAGTTCCATTAGAAAATATCCTGGAGCACAGGGATGTTCCAGGAGCTAAAACCCTATGTCCAGGAAGAAACTTTATCCCCTTAGTAGAAACTTTAGATAGTCTTGACTACCGAACAAATGTTTGGTAGTATTTAAGGTAAAAAAAGGGTAGGTGATACAGATGGCCAGAAAGGGTATTGAGTTGATAAATATTTGGCATGAAATAGACTACTTGCGGCCTGTGTATTGTGAGGATGGAAGTAACTGCACGGAAATAGGTTTAACAGATGGGAAAGAACTCATGGACAAGAGAAAGGTGAAATCAGTCTTAAAAGAATTGGCAGGGGTTTTTGCATTAGACCTGGGTAGGCTGAAGCGTCGCTACGGCAGTATAGTGGGCAGGAAATCCTCCTGCCCAATCCCCTTGGCTAAGGACTACACCCTGGTGCCCATGAAGATGAGACAGCCTTTAGGTAAAGATGATGGGGCATTAGGTTATGTAGTAAAATCTAGAATAGTTGAGGTAGAGGGAGAAGCGAACGAATGTCTGATAACACTGAAAAGTGGCCAGCAAATATTAGTTTATCAGAAAAGACCGGGGTTATTAAACTTGTTTTATGATAGCGATAAAGTAGAAGACTTTTATTTGCAGCAGATTGGGCAAATTAGGGAAGGAGGTCCCAGAAAAAATTGGATTAATTAAGAGGATTTTCTTCCTTAAAGTCGAAAGAATACTGAAGTATACAAGTGAAATATATATAAGGGGGAAAATGTGAATGACATGGATGCAAGCATTTAGTAAGCGGGTTGGAGTAGTAACCGCATTGACTATTTTAATAAGCTTTTTTGGGCTGTTTGGAGCGAGTCAAGCAAAGGCTACTGGATTTACAGATTTGCCTAGCTCCCACTGGGCTGCAGGTGCAGTTGAGCAGATGAATGCCAAAGGAGTTATTCAAGGATATGAAGACAATACTTTTAGACCCAGTGCCTCTATATCTCGACTGGAGACAGTGGTAATGGCTGTAAGGCTTATGGGGTGGGAAGAAAGAGCTCAGAGCACCAATTCTATACCCAGTGAGTTTTTAAACGCAGACCAGATACCTGGGTGGGCTAAAGGTTACATAGCAGTTGCAGTGGACGAGGGCATATTACCCGATGAAGATTTAAAGAATTTCAGACACAGCCAGGACGCAGAGCGACATGAAGTTGCTGTGTTTCTAGTTAGAGCCTTGGGTATGGAATATGAGGCCCAGTCTAAGATGAATCAGAGCTTAGATTTTGAAGATACAGACCAAATACCCCTAAAGAGCAGGGGTTATGTTGTAGTTGCAAATGAAAGTGGTTTTATGTCTGGTAGTAATGACGGAAAGTTAAACCCCAAGGCATCTATAACTAGAGCTGAAGTGGCGGCAATGTTTTCCCGTGTAGACAGCTATTTGCAGAGTCAAACTGAGCGAGTCACCGGTGTAATCAGAGAAGTTAAAGATACAACAACAACCAAAGAGCTAGTTGTAGAGGAACGAGGAGGCCATAAGCGCACTTTAGATATTCCCGATAACGTAAAGGTAACATTAGATTATGAGACTGCTGATTTTTCCGATTTACGAGAAGAACAGGAGGTTACAGTTTCAATTAGAGGAAACCAAATAGTCTCCATTGACGCACAAAATCGAATTGTAGAGTACAAAGGAAAAATTACTGAGTTGGATCAAGAGGACAGAATTATAACAATTAAAGATGAAGCTAGGGAGGATGAGTACTCCTTCCAGATTCCTGAGGACCAGAACTTCCGCCGAGATGGAAGCAGAGCGGACTTTGATGACATTAGAGTTGGAGATGAATTGCGTGTTCAGATTTATCGGGATGAGATTATTCAGATGTCAGTTCATGTGGTGAAATATGAGGTTGAAGGTGAGTTGCGAGGAGTTACCTTTAATCCAGAAATAATCTATGTAGAAATAGATGAGGTAACCCACAAGTACTATGTTGACGAAGATGTAGACTTGAGAAGAAATAGGAGAAGTGCCTCTTTGAGGGACTTAAGAACTGGTGATGAAGTAGAGCTAAAAGTATTGACTGACATGGTTACTTGGATTAGAGCTACTAGTGTAGAAAGGGAAGTGGAAGGGATTGTAAGATCTATTTCGCTTAGCAGTGAAGGAAACTCAATCACTATTAGAAATGAAGATGAAGAGGAAGAGACTTATCAGGTAAGGTCTAGCACTAGTATCTTTAGAGATAGAGATAGGATTGAATTGTATGAAGTAACTCCTGGTGATCTTGTGGAACTTGAGCTAGACAGTAATGTGGTCACTAGAATAGATGTATTGAAGTACGATGACGACGAAGAATTCCGAGGTATAGTAAGGAATAAAAACAGTAGGGCAGAGGTTCTAACTGTAGAGATTTCTAATGAAGAAGCTGAGCAAAGACAAGTTTGGATAACTGGTGATACAACTATAATTGACACATATGGCGATACTGTGAGATTTAGGCATGTTGACGAAAATGATAGAGTGACTGTTATTGGCAAGTGGGTAGATGGCTTGTTCGAAGCAGATATGGTGATAGTTAGATAGTCTAAAAGGGTTGGCGAAGCCAACTCTTTTCTTTAACGAAACAAGAACAAATGTTTGCAATAGATAATGAAATACAGTATTATGTATAATATACAAAAAGCAACAGGAGGTGATACCTGACTTTTAGTCAGGTGAGGTTATGAGTGGAAAAAATATTCTAGTTATTAATGCCGGTGGTAGTAGCACTAAAGTTGGAATTTTTGTGGGAACAGAAGAAATTTACACTGAAAATCTAGAGCACAGTTCTGAACATCTTAGTAAATATGGATCTGTAGAAGATCAACTCTCCTTTAGGCAAGAGTTGGTTTGCAAGTGGGTGGAGGAAAAGGTGCATAACTTATCTCAACTAGATGCCATAGTAGCTCGTGGAGGCCTAATCTATCCAGTAGCAGGTGGCACCTATGAAATAGGAGAGCTTATGGTGGAGCATTTGAAGCAGGCGGTACAGGGGAGTCACCCCTCAAACCTTGGAGGCCTTATTGCCTATGACCTAGCTACTAAGTACAATATTCCTGCGTATACAGTTGACCCAGTAGTAGTAGATGAATTGAATCCTGTGGCAAGGATCTCTGGTTTAAAGGAAATTGAACGGGTTAGTAAATCCCATGCCTTAAACTCTAAGGCCATGGCGAGAAAAGTAGCTGTAGAAATGGGGAAAGAATACAGCGATCTCAATATAATAACAGTACATCTGGGCAGTGGAATCTCGGTTAACCCTCATGAAAAGGGTAAGATGATAGATGTGAGCAATGCGGTGAGTGGAGGACCCTTTGCACCGGAACGAGCGGGGGGGCTTCCATCAGAAGAACTGATTAATCTATGTTTCTCAGGAAAGTATAGTCACAAAGAAATGATAACCAAGCTGTACCGAGAAGGAGGAATTTACTCATATCTTGGGACTAAGGATATTAGAGAGGTAGTTGCTAAAGCTCAAGCAGGAGATGAGCAGGCAGAGCTAATTTTAGAAGCCATGATTTATCAGACTGCCAAGGAAATAGGGGGTATGGCAACTGTTTTAAAAGGGAATGTAGATGTAGTTGTTATCACAGGGGGGATGGCCCACTCTGCAGAAGTGTTAAAGCGGTTATTTGAGAGAATAGAGTGGATAGGGCCTGTTGTAGTACTGCCTGGGGAACGAGAGCTGTGGGCCTTAGCGTGGGGTGCAAACAGAGTGCTAACTGGTCAAGAACAGGCAAAGGTATATACCCCAGATAGAAGCTAGAAGTCAGTGCAGGCGTCTAGTTGTGCAAGGCACTACATATATGATAAAATTAAATCATTATTGTAATGTGGATGCCATACTAGACATAGGGTGTGATATACATGGATTTGGAGAAAATAGTTGAACTAGTTAACTCTCGTATGGGGCCTATGGCTGTTGAACACAAGCGCTGTATTAAGGTCAAATCACCTATGAGCAGTTGTGACAAATGTTTGCAAAATTGTCCTGTGGATGCCCTGAAGATAGATTTAGAGGGGAAAATAACTTTTAGTGATAACTGTATAGAGTGCGGTCACTGTGCTGCAGCATGTCCCACCCAAGCCTTGGCAATTCAAGAACCTACCGAGTTAAATCTACTAAATAGAGCAGAAAAGTTGGGGAAAAGCGGTGGCACAGTTGTGTTAGGATGTAAGCAACATCCAGTCAAAGGTGCCGAGTCCATGCTAGTCCCCTGCTTAGGTGCACTTACCCCAGAATTTTTATTAAACTTAGAGATGAGGTCATACCCGGTATATGTAACCTTAGATGAGGAAAATTGTGCCCAGTGCAAAATGATGTCGGGGCAAGAAAAGTTTCAAGAAGCGCACAAGAAAGCACTGGAATTAAAGGATTTGTTGGTATTACCTGGAACTGGATTAAAAGTAGTGGAGAAAGTGCCTACTATTAAACAGCCTACAGGGAAAAAAAGAGCTAGACAGGTTGAAGTTGATGAGGGGCGAAGAAATTTTTTTGGTTCAATCTTTGGTGGATTAAAAAAAGCGCCTCAGGCTGCCGTGGATACCATTGCGGAGCCCTTTATAGAAAAAGGGGAAGAGCATCCAGTGATAACTAAGATGCCCGAGATTACTACAGACCGAATCAAATTGCTTCAAAATGCAGTGCTGCAGACAGGGACTAAAGGAGAAGTGCCCGTGCCCCACATTACCAGGCCTAAAAGTGGTGAAAACCCCTGTTTCTTTTGCAGAGCTTGTGCTACCATGTGTCCTGTAGGGGCACTTAACTGTGATGAAGAAGCGGGAGAGTTGACACACAATACTAGAGACTGCACCGGGTGTGGATTGTGCACGGAAATATGTTTTCACAAGAGTTTGGAGTTAAAGCCATCCTTACTAAGTGAGCTGGGTGAAAAAGAGAAGCGAGTGCTCTTTTCTGGAACTAAGGGAACTTGCGAGAGCTGTGGGGTTCAGACTACGTCTTCAGACCAAATAGAAAAGTGCCCTATTTGCAGAAAAAAAGAGGCGGAGAATCAAGTGTTATCTATTGAGGAGGAGTGATTTTTAATGGCAAAGGTAGTTTTACTTTCAGGAAGTCCCAGGAAAAATGGAAATACAGAGCAGGTGCTGGGGGAGTGCAAGAAGGTAATAGAAGAAACAGGAGCTGAGGCGGAGCTTATTACCCTCAGTGGCAAGAAAATAGATGCTTGTATTGCTTGTAGGAAGTGTAAGGAATTAAAGCGTTGCGTTTTAGATGATGGTCTAAATGACATTCTAGAAAAGGTTAGAGAGGCAGAAGGATTTATCATTGGAGCACCAGTTTATTTTGGAACACCTCGGGGAGATCTGATGAATGCAATTCAGCGAATTGGCATGATTTCCTTTGGTACGGATCGCTTTCTCTCTTGGAAGGTAGGGGGGCCCATTGCCATTGGCAGAAGGGGTGGGTTGACTAGCTCCTACCAGGAAATGCTCATGTTCTACTTTATTAATGAAATGATTGTTCCTGGCTCCAACTACTGGAACTTAGTATTTGGTAAAGAAGCTGGGCAAGCACTAGAGGATGAAGAGGGTATGAAAACAGTGCGTAAATTCTCAGAAAATGTGACAAAACTTATACAGAAAATTGGAGAGGACAAATAAGAGTGAATTTCACCAGTTTTGAACAAGTGATTACAACTGCCCGAGCAAAGGGCGTCTCTAAAATAAGTGTGGCCAATGCTGGTGACACGGACATTATAGAATCCATAAAAAATGCATGTGAAGAGAAGATTGTTGAGCCAATTCTGGTAGGAGACCAGGATAAAATTGAGGAAATTGCTGCTCAAGTCCAGTTTGATCTTAAGCAAGCGGAGATTATCCACGAAATAGATGCAGCTAAGGCTGCTCTAACTGCCGTGGAGCAGGTGAGTAGTGGTAAAGCAGACATCTTGATGAAGGGCTCAGTAAATAGCAGTGCTTTTATGAAGGCTGTACTGGACAAGAATGTGGGCTTGCGCAAGGGAAACCTACTTAGCCACTTGGCCGCTTTGGATATCTCTGAGTACGGAAGGATATTGTACGTAACTGATGGGGGGATTAACATTGCCCCGGAGTTAGAGCAGAAAATTGAGATAATGGAAAATGCCATAGAATTCATGCATAAGTTAGGCTATCCTGAGCCAAAAGTAGCTCTGTTGTCAGCAAACGAAGTGGTAATTCCCAAGATGAAATCCACTGAAGAAGCAGCCTTAATCAGTAAGATGGCTGATAGGAAGCAGATTAAAAATGCAGTGGTGGATGGACCTTTATCATTGGATTTGGCTATTAGCTTAAAGAGTGTGGCAATGAAAGGCGTGGAGAGCAGAGTGGCAGGGCAGGCTCAACTCTTAGTGGCTCCTAACATTGAAACGGGCAACGTGCTGTGCAAGTCTGTTGTTTACTTTGCCAATGCTCAAATTGCCGGGGTAGTTTTAGGAGCTACTGCTCCAATTGTAATGACCTCCCGAGCAGATACCTCTAAGGCAAAACTGGCTTCAATTGCTCTAGCCAGTCTGGGGAGGTAGAAGGATGGATGTAAAAGCGGTAATAAGTGCCCTTGCGGAGCACAAGGATTATTCAGATCAGATAGGTTTTATCAAGACAACTCCGGCCAGTGAAGCCAAATACCAGCCATTAAACACCAGGCTAGCTCCAAAGCTTGGGTCTAAGCTCAGGTCCATGGGATTTAAATCCCTATACAGTCATCAGGCGCAAGCTATTGAACTGGCGCGTAAAGGAAAGAACTTCGTGGTGGTTACCCCTACTGCCAGCGGGAAGAGTATGTGCTACAATCTTCCCGTGCTTGACCACCTGTTAAAAGAAAAAAGGGGAAAGGCTCTTTATTTATTCCCCACTAAAGCCCTAAGTCAAGATCAGAAGAGTACTATAGATAAGATGGACTTGGGCGTAAAAGCCCATATCTATGATGGAGATACCCCTACAGAAGTTAGAGGACAAATTCGAGAGCGCAGTGAAATTGTCATTACCAATCCAGATATGCTCAATAAGGGCATATTACCCAACCACCCTAAGTGGAGTAACCTTTTCAGAGATTTAAAGTATATAGTAATAGATGAAGTGCATTATTATCGTGGAGTTTTTGGAACTCACATGGGGCACTTATTGCGGAGGCTGAGGCGCATTGCCGCTTACTATGGGGCAAAACCCCAGTTTATTTTGTGCTCGGCTACCATTGCAAATCCCAAGGAGCACGGACAGCGGATAACAGGGGTGGACTTAGAACTGATAGCTGAGAGCGGGGCGCCAAAACCGGAGCAAACGGTGGTTTTTTGGCAACCACCATCCATGGTCAGCTACTTGAAGGAAGTGAGCTGGCTTGTAGCTAGGCTAGTCCAATTAAAGTTAAAGACCATAGCCTTTAGCAGAGCTAGGCAGGTAGCAGAGCGAATTGTGAAGGACTGTAGAAAGCGGTTGGATTCAAGTTCTATGGGACAAGTTATGTCTTACCGCAGTGGTTATTTGGCGGAGGAAAGGCGTGAGATAGAACAAGCCCTTTTTGCAGGCGAAATAACTGCTGTTGTCTCCACTAATGCCTTGGAGCTTGGAATAGATGTGGGCGACTTAGATGTATGCCTGGTAGCAGGCTTTCCGGGAACAGTATCATCCCTGTGGCAGCAAGCGGGTAGGGCTGGGCGAAGCGGTGGCCACTCCCTTGTTATTTTTGTGACTGTGGCTACGCCTTTGGATCAATATTTTGCCACTAATCCTCAGAGTCTATTTCAGAAAGCATGGGAAGAAGCCTTAATCGACCCAGAGAACCCCTATTTATTGTATGGGCATCTTTGTTGTGCAGCCCATGAAATTCCCTTGAGTCGAGAGGATATCTCCCTGTGGGGGCAACCTATGGTTCAGTTGATTCCATTGATGGCAGAGGATGGGGTTTTAGAGAAAATAGGTCATAGCTATTATTACATGGGTGGAGATTATCCAGCAGAACAGGTGGACCTACGCTCTTGTGGAGGAAACATTAACTTGCGAGAGAAAGGTACTAACCGGTTGATAGGGTTTTTGGATACCCATAGGGCTATAAATGAAGCCCATAGTGGTGCAGTTTACATGCACCAAGGAGAGAGTTACCTAGTACAAGAGTTAGATTTAGAGCGAAATCAGGCGCTGCTAGTAAAAAAAGAGTTGTCCTACTATACAATGGTAAAAAGTAACAAAGAGACTGAAATATTATCAGTAATAGAAGAAAAACAGTGGAATGGAATGACTGTTTTCTATGGGCAACTGCGAGTTACTAGTCAAGTAACTGGCTTCATCAAAAAGCATAATCAATCAGGGCAGGTTTTAGGTGAGGAAAAGCTTGACCTACCTGAGCAGGTTTTAGAAACTACGGGTATGTGGTTTGTGTTGGATGGAGAACGGGAAAAGCTTTTGAGTAAAAAAGGGTTTCAATTGATGGGGAGCTTACATGCTGTGGAGCACGGCGCTATAGGAATGTTGCCATTAATGGCAATGTGTGATCGCAACGATGTAGGCGGGTTGTCTACCAATATGCATAAGACTACTAAAGCCCCCACAGTCTTTATTCACGACGGCTACCCAGGAGGCGTTGGTTTTAGTCAGCAGGCGTATTTGAGAATAGGCAAGCTGATGGATTTAACTTACAATGCCATTTCTAAATGTCAGTGCGAAGATGGATGCCTCAACTGCATTCACTCTCCTAAATGTTCAAACTTTAATCGTCCTCTAGATAAAGATGGAGCACTTTTCCTACTAAAACAGATGTTAGGCGGTGAGAGGGATGAGTTTATTCCAACGGCTCAATCAAACTAAGAGTCAGCAAGACCTATTTACTTCAGTTGGTGGAAAAGGACAAGATGTTGTTGTCACCAAAGAGAGAAAAGTAAACCAGCTTGGGAACTACTCACTGCTCACTGAGATGATTTTTGGGGACCTAGGATGTAGCCACAGTATGCAACAATTGTATCGTCACAGTAAGCTGGGTCAAAACCTACAGCTGCTGGGGGGGATTGGGCCCAGCAAAATGGATAAGATTAAGGGAGAAGGGTATGAGACTATAGAAGACCTGCGCTGCCATAGTCAATTTAAACGTGAGGCAGAGATGGTGTTCAAACTGATCGAGCTTAAAGCTATAAAGCAGCTGCGGAGACGAGGAGCTAGTGATAGTCAACTTCTCACTATGTTCAAGCCTCAAGAGCTGGTGTTTTTAGATATTGAAGCCACTAGTCTCTATCCCAATCAGCCTCTTTTTTTAGTGGGAATTATGTACTGCTCAAGTGTTAGTGCTCAGGGAATGGAGTTTAAAATCCAGCAATACTTAGGTGAAGCTCCTGCTGAGGAGGGTGCCTTACTATTAGACTTGGGGCAAACTTTAAGAGAGTTTCAGGCTGTTGTCACCTATAATGGGAACAAGTATGATTTACCATATATTCAAGAGCGGTGGAAGGCGCATAAAATTGAAGGAAAAATGCCGGGGTTAGCTGTGGATTTACTCTTGCAGGCTCGCAGGCGATATAAGGGTATTTTGCCAAACTGCAAGCTACAAACATTAGAGCAGGAGCTATTGGGTTTTAAGCGCCAAGGAGATATCCCTGGCTACATCATTCCTAGAGCCTATTACGATTATGTAAACAGGGGAAATCAGGATGTGATGGACAAGATCTTGTACCACAATAGATTGGATTTAATTTATATGGTTAAGCTTTTACAAAAGCTGTTTAACTAAAAGTTTCTTTAAATATTCGGGCTAACTCTATTTCAGCTCTTTTAGTTAGCTCGGTGTACTTTTTCAATAGTGTTTCTCCTTCAGGGGTCATGACAGTACCGCCCCCGTCCTTGCCGCCGGACTGTCGTACCACTAAGAGGTAGCCCAAGCGCTTTTCGGCCCTGTTTAATTTGCTCCAGGCTGCCCGATAGGACATACCTAACTCTTGAGCTGCCTTATTAATAGAACCATTTTTTTTAATTGTAGTTAAGAGCAATAGTAACCCATCTCCCATGAGTTGGTCACCTTGACTATTTTCGAGCCACAATCTGTAGCGCATTTCCATGGCTTGTCACCTCTCGCTTAATATATACTAGCTATCAAATCATCTTTTCAATAATGGTGAGCAATTATCCTTTCACAAGGTTAAAAAAATTAAAAGGAATTAGGCTGGTAAAAGTGGAATAAGTATACATTAGAATGAAAACAGAGATGTGGTGGGATAATTGGGTAATAAAAAACTGGTTCAATATATAGAAGAGTTGAGCGGAATATATTCAACAAATTCACTGCTAGAGAATATTTTTGACATATGGAAACGGGTTCTTGACTTTGACAAGGGTATTTTGACAGTGGAATTGAGTGATAGGAGTTTTTGTATTACTAATGGCATTCCCCAGGGAATGATGAAGAACTATCTTAGTCGGGAGGATAGCTCTCATCTGGTAAAAAGCGTAATCTTAGAAGATAGAATAAGACGAGTTTCTGAAGTAATGGATGAATGTAAAAGTTACAGGCAGTTTGCAGAACAGGTATTAGTTCCTGTTGGGGCCAACTGGGGAATAGCTGGACCAATTAAACAGGGGAATTATGTTAAGGGGTGCATTAGAGTACTCAGGGGAGATGAGAAGGGTGAAATAGAAAAGGAGGAAGAGCAGTTATTTAAGGTGCTTTTAGCTTCCTTTAATCAAGCATTTACCCACTTAGCCTTCTTAGAGCAAAGGGAACAAAAGCCCCCTGACTATCTGGGAGATAAAATATTACAATTGACAAACCGGGAAAAAGAAACCCTAGACTTAATGCTTCAGGGTATGAGTAATATTGAAATAGCAATTGAACTGGGGATTAAAGAGAGAACAGTTAAGGCTCACGTTAGTAAAATCCTTGAAAAGCTTGATGCCAGCGATAGAACCCAGGTAATAGTTATGTTTTTAAAAACAAATTAGTACTAAAGTACAATTTATCTTAAAACAAATGCAGGCTATAATTATAATTAAGTTAAGGACGACTTTCCATTATGGAAATTCATCCCCCCCTAACTATATAGCATACAGCAAAAGAGACCATCCCCCCCAAAATGGTCTCTTTTTGCTGTGTTTTTTTTACGATCCTCTTTGTGATATAATTGTTCCACAATAGAGAAAAAATAGGAGGATGATAAAATGAAAGTAGATGTAAACTGGCAGGGAAAAATGCACTTTAAGGGCATCTCTGGCAGTAACAATAGTGTTGTAGATATGGATGCCAATCAAGCTGCAGGGGGAGATGATTTAGGGGCTTCGCCTATGGAGTTGCTACTCATGAGTATAGGAGGTTGCACAGGCATAGACATAGTTAGTATTTTGGATAAAATGAGAGTGCAATATGACGACCTTAAAATTTCAGTTTCTGGAGAAAGAGCTACTGACCACCCAAAAGTATTTAAAAAAATAGTGATAAACTATACTCTTTTGGGAAAAGACATTCCTCAGGATAAGGTAAAGCGAGCAATTGAGCTTTCGGTGAACAAGTACTGCAGTGTTAGCAACAGTTTAGCGGGAGTGGCAAAATTAGATTATACCTTGGACATAAAGCAGGAAAAAGATTAACATGTATGGAACTATTAAATTATCAGAATTATAGGAGGTTTTATTGTGAAAGTCCTAATAAGTCCTGATTCATACAAGGGTAGCTTGAGTGCATTAGAAGCAGCCAAAGCAATGGCCTCAGGGTTTAAACGGTGTAATGAAAGCAAAGAAACCATTTTAGTGCCTATGGCAGATGGGGGAGAGGGAACTACCTTAGCTTTGGTAGAGGCAACAGGGGGCACCATGCACAGCGTTAGTGTTACTGGTCCTTTGGGTGAGCCTATAGTAGCCCAGTGGGGAAAGTTAGGGGACGGAACTACAGGAGTTGTGGAAGTTGCCCAGGCCTCAGGGTTAACTCTAGTTCCAGCTGATAAACGCAATCCATTGGTTACTACTTCTTATGGTACAGGAGAATTAATTAAAGCTGCCCTAGATCAGGGGTGTACAAAATTAATTTTGGGTATTGGTGGAAGTGCTACCAATGATGGTGCCATGGGGTTAGTAGCTGCTCTAGGAGTAAAGTTTTTGGACGGCAGAGGAAATGAGCTGACAGGATGTGGAGGTCAGCTACATAAGATTGCTAGAATAGATACAAGTGGATTAGATTCGCGGTTAGAGAAAGTTGAAGTTAATGTAGCCTGCGATGTGACCAATCCCCTCTGTGGTGAGGAAGGGGCTGCTAGCATCTACGGTCCGCAAAAAGGTGCAACTCCGGAAATGGTAAGGGAATTAGATCAGGGCCTGTTTCACTTTGCGCAACTATTGAAAGAACAGCTACAAAAAGAGGTGGCTGAAGTTCCTGGAGCCGGTGCCGCTGGAGGGATTGGGGCAGGACTGCTGGCCTTTCTAGATGCCCAGTTGACACCTGGAGTTGACTTAATTATAGATGCAACTGGGATGGAGCAGCTAGCTGAACAGGTGGATTTAGTGATAACAGGTGAAGGAAAAACTGATGGACAAACGGCAAGGGGTAAGGCGCCTGCGGGAGTAGCTAAACTGGCCAAAAAATATGGAAAACCGGTTATTTGCATATCTGGTAGCGCTGATCTAAACTGCGAAGAGTTACATCAAATAGGGGTTGATGCTATTTTTAGCACAGTAAACCAGCCCATGGAGCTAAAGGTGGCTATGGATCAGGGGGCACAGTTAGTAGAAAATACAGCTTACCAAGTAGCTCGATTATGGCAAGCAGGGTTAGCATATAAGGATAAATAAAATATAAAGAGAAAGGACGGTGATTTGGTGAAAGTAGGAGAGGTGATGCAACGGAATGTTACCACAGTGGAAAAAGGAGAATTGGTGGGAAATGCAGCTAAGCTAATGACTAGTGGGTGCATTAGTGGACTCCCAGTTATGGATGGAGAAAAGGTTGTGGGAATGATTACGGAATCAGATGTTGTGCAGATGTTTATCCCGGGCATTTTGCGAGTGCTAGGGGAAGTCCCAAAGATTCCAGGGCTAGAAAAGTATTTGGAACGAATGGATGAGTTGGCCCAAAAGAAAGTGGAACAAATCGTCTCAACTCATGGTGCGGTTACCATTACCGAGGAAGTAGAACTAGGGGAAGCTATAGCGCTAATGGTTGCCAAAGGGGTAAAAAAATTGCCGGTTACAAAAGAAGATAAACTGGTTGGAATAATTACATATTCGGATATAATAAAAGTGGTTGCAGATAGATCGTAAGATAAAGGGAAAGACTTCACTCCATGAGTGAAGTTTCTTTTTTTTTATTTTACAGGTGACAAGACAGCTGCTCGGGTGTATAATGGTAAATATAATTTTAAGATAGGGGAGTGGAGATAGATGGATAAAGAGAATATGGAGAAGCAGTCCTTTCTACGTCGAAAGGGTGTGGAAATTTCCCTAAGGCGATATGGGATAGATGCATTGGGAGCAATGGCTTTGGGTTTGTTTTCATCTCTAATTGTAGGCTTAATTCTTCGAGTAGCTGGAGAACAGCTGGGAATAGGCTTTCTGGAAGAGATAGGGGCGTTGGCTTCTAGTATGATGGGACCAGCTATTGGGGTAGCTGTAGCATTTGGTCTAAAAGCGCCACCCTTTGTCCTGTTTGCATCGACCATAACTGGAGCTGCTGGCGCCCAGCTGGGGGGGCCTGCAGGAGCCTTTGTAGCAGCGCTAATTGGTGCTGAAATAGGGAAATTAATATCTAAGGAAACTAAAGTTGATTTAATAGTAACTCCAGCTACTACAATTATTACCGGAGTAGCTGTAGCCCAAGTGATAGGCCCGAGAATATATAATTTTATGATAGAATTTGGAAATCTGATAATGATTGCTACTGAGATGCATCCAATACCTATGGGAATTATAGTTGCCAGCTTGATGGGCTTAGCATTGACTGCACCTATTAGCAGTGCAGCAATTGCCATTATGATGGAGTTAGGAGGCTTGGCCGCAGGGGCAGCCACAGTGGGTTGTGCTGCTCAGATGGTAGGGTTTGCAGTAATTAGCTACAGGGATAACAAGATGGCGGGGTTAATGGCCCAGGGCTTAGGTACATCCATGCTTCAGATTCCTAACATTGTAAAGAACCCCATGATCATAGTACCGCCAACCGTGGCAGGAGCCATACTGGGTCCCTTTGTAACAACAATTTTTCCTATGTATAATAATCCTGCAGGGGCGGGAATGGGAACAGCTGGCCTGGTAGGGCAAATTGGCACCATGGACGTGATGGGAATGGGTTCCCTTCCTCTGATTATAGCGTTCCACTTTATATTGCCCGCAGCAATAGCTTTGGCCGTAGCTATTGTCATGCGAAAGGCAGGCTTAATCAAAGCAGGAGATATGAAACTAGACCTATAAAATAAATTTTGGGCGAAAATTTGCTTTCTGTAGGAGGAAACGATATAATAATGTCGAATAAAGTTTAGAATTCTTATCTAGAGAGGTGGAGGGACAGGCCCGATGAAACCCGGCAACCAACTGGAAACAGTTAGGTGCCAATTCCTGCAGGCTAGGGCCTGAGAGATAAGAGGGGAATGATAGACCTCTCGTATTTAGCGAGAGGATTTTTTTTTGCACCATAGGAAAGTATTTTCTTTAATCAAAAAGGAGGTTTAAATATATGGCCAAAAAGAGACTATTCACCTCAGAATCGGTTACCGAGGGACATCCGGACAAAATGGCAGATCAGATTTCTGATGCTATTTTAGACGCTATTTTTAGCCAGGACCCCAATGCCAGAGTAGCTTGTGAGACTGCAATTACAACTGGTATGGTACTGATAACAGGTGAAATTACAACTAATTGCTATGTGGACATACCAAAAACTGTAAGAAATACCGTAAGAGAGATTGGATACACTAGAGCCAAGTATGGTTTTGACTGTGATACCTGTGCAGTTTTAACGGCTATCGATGAACAATCACCTGATATTGCCCTTGGTGTAGACCAGGCGCTAGAATCTAAAAAGGGGGAAATGAAGGATAGTCAGATTGAGTCCACTGGTGCGGGCGATCAGGGAATGATGTTTGGCTTTGCTTGTAATGAAACTGAAGAGTTAATGCCCTTACCAATAGCTCTTTCTCACAGACTGGCACGAAAGTTAGCTGCCGTGAGAAAAAGCGGTGAATTAGAGTATCTTCGTCCTGATGGCAAGACTCAGGTTACAGTAGAGTATATGGACGACAAGCCTGTACGAATTGATACTGTGGTAATCTCAACTCAGCACGCACCACAAGTTGAATTAGAGCAAATAGAACGAGATTTAATTGCGAAAGTGGTAAAGCCCATTGTTCCAGAAGAGTTACTAGATGATGAAACCAAATATTTGATAAATCCTACTGGCAGATTTGTTGTGGGTGGCCCTCAAGGAGATGCGGGTCTAACAGGGCGAAAAATTATAGTAGATACTTATGGGGGTTATGCTCGACACGGTGGAGGTGCCTTCTCAGGAAAGGATCCCACAAAGGTTGACCGCTCTGCCGCCTATGCTGCTAGATATGTGGCTAAAAATGTGGTGGCTGCTGGCTTGGCCGATAAGTGCGAAGTGCAATTGGCCTATGCAATTGGAGTGGCAAAACCGGTATCGGTTATGGTAGAGACCTTTGGAACAGAAAAGGTTCCAGTGGAAAAGATAGAGGAATTAATAGAAAAGAACTTTGACTTGAGACCTGCTGCAATCATCAGAGATTTGGAGTTGCGCAGACCTATTTATAGACAAACAGCTGCCTACGGGCACATGGGTAGAACAGATATAGATCTGCCATGGGAAAAGACGGACAAAGCTGATGCCTTGAGGGCAGAGGCTGCAAAGAGCTAACACCTTTTGGTGTTAGCTCTTCTTTAATTACCGCTGTATTGACAATTATCACTGTGCCCATGGCACTGTTTTTAAAAGATCACTAAAGTCGGGTTGGTCGGAAAAGTAGGCTTCTACAGTTTGATAGATATTTTCGCCACGACTATCTTGATAAACCCAGTAGTACTGAGCTTTTATCAATTTAGGAGAGGTATCTTGACTTATCCAAGCCTTAAACCTGTAATCAACCAATGTGCCGAAGTTTTTCTGTATCTGTCCTGGCTTTAGATTTCGCAATTTAAAGGTATAGGCATAGGTATCCATGGTAACTTCATTATTTATTAAATCAGTGCTTATTTTTTCCGAGCCTTCATAGGAGACTTGGGTTATGGGCTCAGATAGGTGGAGAACCTTATAGTCACCTAAATTGTGTAAGTTGGTCATAGGGCTTAAGTGGGGGTAATTTGCACTGACAGATTTAAATGGTGGCTTTTTTTGGTCCACATCCCACTCCACAACTCTGTAGTAATACTTATCTCCTTTCCGGGCAGTTTCAATTTCTCCATAATACACATCTTGAACGAAAATTGCATCTAAATGTCGCTGAGCAATTGCATGGGTAGCGGCTAAACCTGCTGGATAGTAAAGTACTTTATCTGGTTCGCTGTATTCTTCCCAGGTGCTGACTTGCCCGTAGAGGCTTAGTTGTTGCTCATTTTGCTTCCTATAGTTTACAATAGCTTGGGCCAAGGGGCTACTCTCTAGTGTCTTTGAGCTCTGGGTTTCAGGTTTTTCCAAGTGAGCTGTGTTTGTATCTCCATTCCAAGAAACAGAGTAGCCTGCCAATTCTCCCATTAGCCTCAAAGGGAGCAAAGTTCTTCCTTTCTTAAGCATAGGTGGCACATCAGTGAAAAAGGCTGTCTGATCCACTTGAACAATAGTGCTTCCCACCTGCATGATTATTTTCCTATCGTTGAGCCGGGCAGTTATAGTGCCGGAGTCGTATGCTACGTCAGCTCCGAGACTTTCTGCAATAGCTCTAAAGGGAACTAGTAATCGTCCGCTCTCAAAGACAGGCGGTGTATCAGTTTTTAACTTTTCTTGATTAATTAGAACACTAATATCATTTGTTGATGCGCCTATGGCTTGGGCATTAAATACTGTAAAAAAGAGAACAAGTACTGCAAAAAAGATTTTTACTTTCTTCACTGTTTCTTCCCCCAATCAGTTTAGTGGTATACAAAAGTATATTGTGGACATCCCCAAAATATGTAAGAAAAAAGGCTGTTCCAGAAAGATAATCTTTCTAGAACAGCCTTTATCTAATTAATAATTCTGGCCGTATTGCCCCTGTTGTGGCTGCGGGTTCATCTGTTGCTGTTGACCAGCTTGCGCTTGAGGGTATTGTCCAGTCTCAAATCTGTTTACAGCTTGCTGGAACTGGTTAGGATTGTACTGCGCTTGTCCAGGTTGCTGTCCCATTTGCTGTTGCTGTGGCTGCCCCATTTGACCGTATTGGCTCATTTGGCTGCCTTGGGATTGAGCAAGACCTTGGTTGTACTGACCAGTTTCATAGTTGTTTACAGCTTGCTGGAACTGGTTTGGGTTGAACTGAGCTTGCTGCTGTTGAGGCTGCCCCATTTGACCGTATTGGCTCATTTGGCTACCTTGAGACTGAGCAAGACCTTGGTTGTACTGACCAGTTTCATAGTTGTTTACAGCTTGCTGGTACTGGTTTGGGTTGAACTGAGCCTGCTGTTGTGGTTGCTGCCCCATTTGCTGTTGCTGTGGCTGGCTCATTTGTTGCTGCTGCCCATACTGGTTCATTTGTCCAGCTTGCGCTTGAGGGTATTGCCCAGACTCAAATCTGTTTACACCTTGCTGAAACTGACTTGGATTGAACTGAGCTTGCTGTTGACTCATTTGACCGTATTGTTGTGGCACGAAATCACCTCCTTATATGTAGTAAGGATATTGACCATTAGTATTATGCGCCAATGTAGTAGCAGGTATTAGTGGTAAAATTTTCTTTTAGTTTTGGTTCAAAATGTTAAAATGTGAGACTTTTGCAAAATAAGCTTTTTGCTTAAAAATTAACTTTACCAAACAGCTTATTTTGCTATTTGACTTGAATAAAGTAAAGGTTTCACTCTTTTTTGACTTACCATTTACAATGTGGCTAAAAAAGGGCATACTAGCAGAATTTCTAGGCTTAAAATGTTTTTTGCTATTTATGCAGCTGCTAATTTAGTTTTGTCATTAGCTTTCTTGAGAGCTAATGCTGATGTTAGTAGTACTATTGCATTTAGGTATACATGTGTTTTAACTTTTTCAATACCACTCACATGTAAGTCATTGACTGTCAGATGTTCTTTTAGACGGCCAAAGCATCTCTCTACACTAGTTCTCTCGTTATATAGCTCTTTCCATTGTTCAGTATCTCGGTGAGGTGCTGAAAAACGCCTGTAGTCTTTGTTAACATTAACTTTTCGAACTAGGCCATAATTAGATTTTGAGCACCAATTAGAGCCTTGTGGGCAATTAACTTTGCCTAATATATGGGGACATCTGAACTTTAGGTAATTGCCATCAACACCCCAGTAAATCATGTCATAGCCCATTGAGCATCTAGCTGTTCCGTTGGAAGAAAACCCAGCAGGTGGTTCCTTCTCATTGCGCAAGTTCAAAGGGATAATAGCTTGTGCCCTATGCTTTTTAGCTGCAGTGTAGTTTTTAAGTTGATCATAGCCTGCATCTAGCAACACATAGTTTAACTTGTCTGATGATGAAGTTTCTACTGACT